>NZ_VWWC01000323.1:0-3145 GCF_011753175.1 Burkholderia sp. Cy-637
CCGGCGCGCGCGCCTGCCGCCACGGCGAAGCCGGGCGGCGCCGAGCCCGGGCCGGCGGTGGGCGGCACGCTCGCCACGGCGGCACAGCGCGGCATCTGGCTGCTCGAGAACAGCCCCGGCGGGCGGGCCGTGTCGAATGCACCGCTGGTGTTCGAGTACGACGGCACGCTCGACCGCGCGCGGCTCGCGCGCTGCGTCACGCACTGGCTGGCCTGCCATCCGATCCTGCGCAGCACCTATGCCTGGGAGGACGGCGGCCTGCGGATCCGCGAGCGCGAGACCGCGCCCTTCGTGCTCGCGAGCGTCGACCTGCGCGCCGAGCCGGAAGCGCAGCGCCTGGCGAGCGCCGAGGCGCTGATCGCGGCCGAGGCGATGCGGCCCTTCGATCTGCGCCACGACCCGATGCTGCGCGTGACCGAACTGCGGCTCGGCGAGCGGGCCGGGCGATTGATCTTCGTGTTCCATCACATCGCGGTGGACGACCGCGCGATGAACGTGCTGTTCGCCGAGCTGGAGCGGCACTATCGCGCCGGCGACGCGCCGCTCGCGGCCGACGGCACGCCCACCCGGCGGTTCGCCGACTTCGCCGCCCAGACGCGTGGCGCCGAAGCCGCGGCGGCCGACCTGGGCTACTGGGTCGAGCAGTTGCGCGACTATCGCGGCGCGACCGCCTATCTCGTCGAGCCCGAGGCGAAGCCGCCCACGCGCTTCGCAGGGCGGCTCCATCGCCACCTGCTGCCGGCCGCGACCAGCCGCGATTTCGAGGCGGCCGCGGCGCGCCGCGCGGTGACGCCGTTCGCGCTGTTCGCCACCGCCGTGACCACGCTGGTGCGGCACGGCGCCGGCACCGACGACGTGACGATCGGCTCGTTCTTCTCGCAGCGCGACCATTTCGCGGACAGCGAGCTGGTGGGCTTCTTCGTCAACACGCTGCCGCTGCGGGTACGAAGCGGCGCCGACTGGGACCTGGACCGGCTCGCGCAGGCGGTCTCGCTCACGCTGGCCGAGGCGCAGACGCATCGCCACGTGGCGACCGAGGATATCTTCGACGCGCTGCAGGCCAGCACCGCGCTGCGGCGCGCCGCGTTCCGCGTGATGGTGAACCTGGAGCCGGAGCAGGCCGAGATGCTGGAGATGGACGGCTTCACCGCGCGCCGGGTGCCGCTCGACCGCGGCGTGGCCAAGTACGACCTGCTGTTCTCCCTGCGCAAGGAGGAGGACGGCTACCGCGTGCTGGTCGAGTATCACACCGGGCTCTACGACGAGGCGATCATCGCGCGGATCTGCGCGAATCTCGATCGCGTGCTCGCGGCGCTGACGGGCGAGGCGCGCGTCGCGCTGGCCGAGCTGGCGCTGCCCGACCCGCGCGACGAGGCGGCCTGGCAGGCGGCCGGCAGCGCCGCGGCGCCGCTGGATTTCCGCGCCCTGGTGCGCGAGATCTGGGCCGGCGAGGTCGGCCGTGGCGATTTCGGCGACGGCGAGAATTTCTTCGACGTCGGCGGCAGCTCGCTGAAGATCATGTCGGTCTACGAGAAGCTTTCGCGCCGCCTGGGCGAGCGCGGCTTCGACAAGGAACTCGACATCGTCGCCCTGTTCGAGCACGTTACCGTCGGCTCGCTGGCCGCCTTCCTCGAGGAATGGACCGCCCATGACGCCCTTGCATGATGAACGCCAGGCGGCCGGCGCGGCCGCGCTCGACATCGCGGTGATCGGCGTGGGCGCGCGCGTGCCCGGCGCACGCGGCCCCGACGCGCTGTGGTCGCTGCTGATGTCGGGCGAGGACGGCCTGACCACCTTCACGCCCGAGCAACTGGCCGGCGAGCTCGACGCGCTCGGCGAGCACGAGCGTGCCCGCTACGTGCCGCGCCGCGGCGTGATCGACGGCATCGAGATGTTCGACTCGGCGTTCTTCAAGCTGTCGGCGGCCGAGGCGGACCTGCTCGATCCCCAGCACCGCGTGCTGATGGAGGTGGTCTGGGAGGCCCTGGAGGATGCCCAGGCAAGCGACTGCGCGGGTGCCTCGATCGGCCTGTTCACCACCTCGGGCCTGAGCCAGTACCTGATCCGCAACCTGCTGCCCGACCCGGCGCTGCGCGAGCGGCACGGCGAGCTGCAGTTGCTGATGCTCAACGACAAGGACTTCCTCGCCACCCGCCTGGCCTATTTCCTCGACGTGCACGGGCCGGCCGTCAACCTGCAGACCGGCTGTTCGAGCGCCCTGGTGGCGCTGCACTACGCGTGCCTGTCGCTGCGGCGCGGGGATTGCGAGGCGGCGGTGGTGGGCGGGGTGTCGATCGCCTTGCCGCAGCAGTCGGGTTATGTCTACTCGGAGAACATGATCGGTTCGCGCGACGGGACCTGCCGGGCATTCGACCGCGAGGCATCCGGCACGGTGCGCGGCAACGGCGCCTGCGCGGTGGTGCTCAAGCCGCTGGCGGCCGCGCTCGCCGCCGGCGATCCGGTGCGCGCCGTGATCAAGGGCAGCGCGCTCAACAACGACGGCCGCGACAAGGTCGGCTTCACCGCGCCGAGCCCGCGCTGGCAGGCCGAGGTGATCGCGCGTGCCTATCGCGACTGCGGCGTCGCGCTCGACGATATCGACCTGGTCGAGGCGCATGGCACGGGCACCCCGCTGGGCGATCCGATCGAGGCGCGCGCGCTCAATCAGGCCTTCGCGAGCGCCGGCACGCGCCGCACGCGCCATCTCGGCGCGCTGAAGACGCAGATCGGCCATCTCGACACCGCCGCCGGGCTCGCGGGGCTCGTCAAGCTGTGCCTCGCGCTCGACCACGACACGATCCCGCCGACCGCGCATTTCCGCGAATTCAATCCGCGCATCGGCTTCGGCGATGCGCCGTTCGAGATCAACCGGGAGCCGGTCGCCTGGCCGCGCCGCGAGCGGCCGCGCTACGCGGCGCTCAGCTCGTTCGGCATCGGCGGCACCAACGCGCATGTGGTGCTGGCCGAGGCGCCGGCGCGCGAGCCGGTGCCCTGCGAGGGGCCGCAGGCGATCGTGGTGTCGGCCCGCAGCGCCGCGGCGCTCGCCGCCTTGCGCGATGACTACGTGCAGGCACTCGGCGCGCTGGACGAGGCCGACGCCGCCGGCTTCGCGGCGTTCGCGGCGGCCACTCGCGTCGGCCGCCGC
>NZ_VWWC01000324.1:0-3144 GCF_011753175.1 Burkholderia sp. Cy-637
GCTTCGGTCTGCAGCGCCGAGCCGCCCGACTGCGCGCTGCAGACCGAAGCCGCGCGCGCCGCCGGCTGGGACGACACCGCGCCGCCCGCCGCCGGCTGGATCCGCGTGCAGTTGCCCGACGTCTGGACCTCGCGCTGGCCCGGCTTCGACGGCGTGGTCTGGTACCGCTTGCGCTGGGACCGCGCCTGCCTCGGCGACGCGCCGGCGGCCGCCTTCATCGACTACGTGAACATGGCGGGCGCGCTCTACCTGAACGGCAGCCTGCTGGCCGCCGACCCGCAGTTGAAGGAACCGCTCAGCCGCAGCTGGAACATGCCGCGCCGCTGGCTGCTGCCGGCCTCGCTGCTGGTGGCCGGCAGCAATACCCTGCTGGTGCGCGTCTCGGGCCTGGCCGCCTACGCGCCGGGGCTCGGCCCGGTGACGGTGGGCGCTCCCGCGCAGGTCGAGCGCCGTTACGCGCATGCCCACCAGGTGCGTCGCGACCTGCAGCTCTACAGCCTGGCCGTCACCTCCACGCTCGGCTGCTTCTTCGTGGTGCTCTGGCTGATGCGCCGCCGCGAGAGCCTGTACGGCTGGTTCGGGCTGCAGTCGATGGCCTGGTGGTGCTTCCAGATGAACCAGGCGGCCACCTCGCCCTGGCCGTTCGCGAGCACCGACGGCTGGGAAGCGGCCATGTCGATCGCCGTGGTGCTGTTCAGCGTCAGCTTCGCGATGTTCACGCTGCGCTTCGCGAACCGCCGCTGCCCGCGCCTGGAGCGCCTGCTCTGGCTGCTCGCCGCGGCGCAGACGCTGGCCATGCTGCTCGCGCCGCGCGGCTCGATCGAGACGGTGCGCGCGGCCATCGCCCTGCTGCCCGCGCTGACCTTCATCGGCTGCTGCAGCGCCTTCATCGTGTTCTCGCTGCGCCGGCCGCGCGCCGACCGGCTGGCGCTGTCGGGCTGCATGCTGGTCTTCGTGCTGGCCTGCATGCACGACCTGCTGACCTTCCTCGGCGTGCTCGGCGACAACGTCTACTACACCTCGATCGCCGCGCAGTTCGAGATGATCGGGATGGCGCTGGTGCTGGCCTGGCGCTTCGTCACCAACCTGCGCCGCATCGAGCAGTTCAACCACGAGCTGACCAGCGCGGTGGCCGAGGCCAAGCGCGAGCTGCGCGACACGCTGGACCGCGAACACGCGCTGCAGGTCACCAATGCACGCCTGAACGAGCGGCTCTCGCTCGCGCAGGACCTGCACGACGGGCTGGGCGGCACCCTGGTGTCGAGCATCACCACGCTCGAGCACGCGCCGCAGGACATGCCGCCGGCGCGTTTCCTCGGCATCCTGAAGGAATTGCGCGACGACCTGCGCATCATCATCGACTCTGCCTCGCTCGACCATGCCGGCACGCGCTCGCTGGACGGCTTCATCGCGCCGATGCGGCACCGGCTGGCGCGCGCCTTCGAGGCGCAGGACATCGACTGCCGCTGGGAGCTGGCCGGCATCGACAGCCTGCACCTGCCCAACGCGACCTGCCTGGACGTGATGCGCGTGCTGCAGGAGGCGGCCACCAACGCGCTGCGCCACAGCGGCGCGAGCCGCATCGAGATCGCCGTGGTGCACGACGCCGAGGGGCTGCGCATGGCCGTCGCCGACAACGGCCGCGGCTTCGACCCGGAAGCGCCGACGCTGCACGGCGGGATCGGCATGCGCAGCCTGCGCGCGCGCGTCGGCCGGCTCGGCGGCGTGCTGCGGATCGCCTCCGACGCGAGCGGCACGCGGCTGACGGTGAGCATTCCCGGGCTCGGTACGCCCGCCGGCGCCGGCTGAGCGAGCGCCCGAACGACAGCCGGGCGCCACGCTACCGACAGCTTCCGGCCAGGCTCGCGCCATCTTCCAACCCACCTTCGAGCCCACCGCGCGCCACGCGACATCGGCCGCCCGGCATGGTTCACCGGCTTACCAATTTCGGGGGATGGGCACCCATGGGGCGGATTGTTAATCTGCCCGCACATTCGCTTGCCAAGGCAAGGAAGCGCTGCGCGAGCAAGGCGCCGCACGGGCCGACACCGGCGGCAGCGCGCGGCGCGACCGGCCCGGCAGGCGAATGCGATGGACGATGCGCCCTGAAGACACGCATCGTTCGTCATTCTCTGGCACGAGGCGGTGACCGGCCGGCGCGGCAGCGTCGGCCGGCTCACCAAGACCGCCGGCCAGGCCCTTGCCGCGGCCGCCCGAGCCGCCCCGGCACCCGCTTCGTACCACTCGCGCGCCACTCGCCCGCGACCCGCCTTGTTGCCCTGACCCCACAAGAAACGCCTCCCGTCCCGTCGCCGTCGTAGAATCGACGAAATTTTTTGCGCCCGGTGTAACCGCCGACACGGATGGAACGAACTCAAGACAGCGCCGCGCGACAACGCACCGAGCAGGAACTGCGGCAATGGCTGCTGCTCGGCCTGGGCGGCGACGAGGCTGCCTACCGCCGCTTCCTGAACGCCTTGTCCGCGCACTTGCGCGGCTTCGTCAGGCGCCGGCTGGCGAGCCGCCCGTCCGACGTCGAGGACCTGGTGCAGGAGATGCTGCTGGCGATTCACGACAAGCGTCACACCTATCGCGCCGGCGAACCCTTGACGGCCTGGGTCCACGCGATCGCGCGCTACAAGCTGGTGGACTACTTCCGCGCCTGGTCGCGCCACGAGGCGCTCAACGACAGCTTCGACGACGAGGCCGAGTGGATCGCCCCGCCGGAGCTGGAGTCGTCCGAGGCGCGGCGCGACCTGGGCCAGCTGCTCGACACCCTGCCCGACCGGCAACGCCTGCCGATCGTGCACGTCAAGCTGGAGGGATTGTCCGTGGCGGAGACCGCGCGGATGACCGGCCTTTCCGAATCGGCCGTCAAGATCGGAGTGCATCGCGGCCTGAAGGCATTGGCCGCGAAGATACGCGGAACACGATGAAGACCGATGAACTGATTTCCATGCTGGCGACGGGCGTCACGCCCGTCGACCCGCACCTGCCCGCCAAGCGCTTCGCGACCGCCGTCGCGATCGGCGCGGGCGGCGCGCTGCTGCTGATGCTGGCCGTGCTCGGCCTGCGCCACGACCTGGCGACGGTCGCGCAAACGCCGCTGTTCTGGGCCAAGGTGGCCCTGCCGCTGGCGATCGC
>NZ_VWWC01000325.1:0-3113 GCF_011753175.1 Burkholderia sp. Cy-637
GCGGCGCGGCGAGCGCGTGAACAGCGGCGCGGTGCTGCGCAACACCGCGTGGGTGCGATTCTGCGTGGCGGCCTTGCCGCGCGAGCCGGCCTCGGCCGGCGATGCCGCCGCGCGCGCCTCGTCGGGTTGGCCGGGCTGGGCGGAGGCGGCCGCCAGTTCGGCCTGGCGCGGATCGATCATGCCGAGCAGCGGCCAGCGGCGGCGCGCATCGAGGGCTTCGTTCTCCATCCGGATTTCCTGGTAACTGCTTGCATCTCCGCCGAACCGGTCGAAGAGGGCTTTGACATCGCGCGAGGTGTTCATGTGTTCCGTGAATCCAGTGAGCCGGCCGCGAGCGGCCCGGCTGTTGGCCGGCTACGCGCCGCGGCGGCGTTCAGACCGTCTCGGAGGTCAGCAGGAATTCGACGGCGAACCCGTCGTCCTCGCTGCCCGATTGCACGACCGTGAGCTGGCTTGCCCCCATCGCGTCGAGCCAGGTCTGGTAGCTGCCTTGCAGGAAGGCCGGCATCCAGGCCAGGGCGCCGTTGCCGAAGGCCGCGATCGGCGCGCCGCAGTGGACGATGCGCAGGTGGCTGCCCTGGTCCGACAACTCCACGTATCCCCAGCGGACCGAGGCCCAGTGCAGGTTCAGGGCATGCTCGAGATCGGCGGTGGATTCGCAGGGGGCGAGCGCGTGCTCCCCCGCATAACGGCATCCGACGCGAAACATTAAGTGACGCAGTTCGTCGGGGCTCAGTTGCGATTCGAATTCCTCGGCCAGCGCGCGCAGGAAACCACGCCATTGGGAGGAAAGATTCTGCTCGAGCAGGAAATCAACGGCAGTCGGCATGAACGGCGCTCGCACGATAAATCTGAAGAAATCCGGGCGCGTGAGTGCCCGGCTCCAAAACTAGCAGGCACAAACGGCAAATTTTTTAAGTATCGCTTGCATCAAATCCATTAGCAAACTCCGTCAATGACGAGTCGAATTTCCCGGCGAATTTTTCCGGTAATTCCGTGGTTGATGCATCGAGATGACAAAGTCATTACAGCGCGCGATGGGCACTTCGCGTCGACTGTTCGAGACCGGGTCCGAGCCACGCCAGCACCGGCACTGGTGCGAGCGAGGCCATCATCGCGCAGGATCGGCCACCGTTTGTTACAGGAATGGAAACTTCCTTCCGCCGCTTCAAAATGAGCGGTAAAAAATGGGCTTTCAGCGAGGCAATGCCGATTGTCGACAATCGATCCCGCCCGCTTCGCATGCAGCGCGACACGTCGCGCGTGTGCGGCTCGGTGGTATGACCGGTCGGCCCGACGACGGACCGGTCGGTACCGGCGCCGCGCGCCCGGCCGCCTCGCGAGCGCCGCGGCGGCGGCGCGTCCGGGCGCGATTATCGCCGCGAATAGCATTTCGTTATACGGCGGATTTATTTTTCTTCATCGACTCGCTTCCGATGCCGCGCCGACAATCCGGCCAGCACAACACGGCATGCCGCGCCCGCCGGCCGGCAGCCCTCGGAGATGAAGTCATGGAAGTCACGCAGCAATCCGCGCAGGTCCCCTCGTCGCAAGCCGAGCCCGTCGACGACGGCCGCTGGCAGTTCTGGGTCGATCGCGGCGGCACCTTCACCGACATCGTCGCGCGCCGGCCCGACGGCCGGCTGCTCACCCACAAGCTGCTGTCGGACAACCCGGAGCGCTATCGCGACGCGGTGGTGCAGGGGATCCGCGAGCTGATCGGCATCGGCCCTGGCGAGCCGCTGCCGCGCGAGCGCATCGAGGTGATCAAGATGGGCACCACGGTGGCCACCAATGCGCTGCTCGAACGCAAGGGCGCGCGCACCCTGCTGGCGATCACGGCCGGGTTCGCCGACCAGTTGCGGATCGGCTACCAGGAGCGCCCCGACATCTTCGCGCGCCATATCGAGCTGCCGGCGCAGATGTACGAGCGGGTGGCCGAGATCGGGGAGCGCGTCGACGCGCAGGGCCGCGTGCTGCGCGCGCTCGACGAGGACGGCGCGCGCCGCGCGCTGCGCTCGGCGCGCGAGGCCGGCATCGAGGCGATCGCGATCGTGCTGATGCACGGCTACCGGTTCCCGGCCCACGAGCTGCGGGTGGCCGAGCTGGCTCGCGAATGCGGCTTCGCGCAGATCTCGGTGAGCCACCAGGCCAGCCCGCTGATGAAGCTGGTCGGGCGCGGCGACACCACGGTGGTGGACGCCTACCTGTCGCCGGTGCTGCGCGACTACGTGAACCGCGTCACCGAGCACACCGGCGAGGTGCGCCTGATGTTCATGCAGTCCAGCGGCGGGCTGGTGGACGCCGCGCGCTTCCAGGGCAAGGACGCGATCCTGTCGGGGCCGGCCGGCGGCATCGTCGGCGCGGTGCGCACCAGCGAGGCGGCCGGCGAGCGCCGCGTGATCGGCTTCGACATGGGCGGTACCTCCACCGACGTGGCGCATTACGACGGCGCCTACGAGCGCGTGTTCGAGACGCGCGTGGCCGGCGTGCGCGTGCGCGCGCCGATGATGGACATCCACACCGTGGCGGCCGGCGGCGGCTCGATCTGCAGCTTCGAGCACGGCCGCTTCAAGGTCGGCCCCGAATCGGCAGGCGCCTACCCGGGCCCCGCCTCGTATCGCAACGGCGGCCCGCTGACCGTGACCGACTGCAACGTGATGCTGGGCCGCGTGCAGCCGGCGCACTTCCCGCATGTGTTCGGCAGCCGGGGCGACCTGCCGCTCGACGTGACGATCGTGCGCGCCAAATTTGCCGAACTGGCGCGCCGCATCGAGCGCGAGACCGGCCGCGCGATGAGCGGCGAGGCGGTGGCCGAAGGTTTCCTGGCGGTGGCCGTCGACAACATGGCGCAGGCCATCAAGACCATCTCGGTCGAGCGCGGCCACGACCTGGCCGACTACGCGCTGTGCGCCTTCGGCGGCGCGGGCGGCCAGCACGCCTGCGCGGTGGCCGACCAGCTCGGCATGCGGCGCATCGTGCTGCACCCCTTCGCGGGCGTGCTGTCGGCCTTCGGCATGGGCCTGGCCGACCTGCGCGTGCTGCGCGAGCATGCCGTCGAGGCGCCGCTCGAGGCCGGCACGCCCGCCGCGCTGGCGGCCGTGTTCGCGCGG
>NZ_VWWC01000326.1:0-3065 GCF_011753175.1 Burkholderia sp. Cy-637
CCGCGCGGCGCGGGCGCGGCGCGAGGCCGGCAGCGAGGCCGGCAGCGAGGCCGGCAGCGGGGCCGCTTGCGAGGCCGATAACGAGGCCGACTGCGAGGCCAACGACGCGGCCGCGCCAGGCACAGGCTTCGGCGCGCGCATCATGGCGTGGCGTTGATGCCGAGCGTGTAGGCGCTCGGCGGCGGCACCGTGATCTGCGTGCCGGTCAGGCTGACCACCGCGCCGGGCTGGATCTTCACCGTGGTCGGCGCGGCCGGCGCGAGCGCCTTGAAGGTCAGCACCGCGTAGGTCCCGGTCGAGGCGCCGCCCATTCCGCCCTGCACCCCATCCGAAAGCTGCACCTGGCCGGGGCTCACGCGGCTCGAGAAGCTGGTCGGCGCGCCGCCCTGCTTGAGGAAGTCGCCCTCGGTCACGCCGACGAACTGCAGCCTGGTCGCGTCGAAACTGACCGTCGAGGCGGCGCTGGCCACCGGCTGGTCGGCGCTCAGGGTCAGCGAGACCGTCACCGAATCGCCGGTCTTCACCTGCGGCGGGCCGTCCACCGTCATCTGCCCGGTGCCGGGCGTGGGCCCGATGCCGCCCGGCGCGAGCCCGTCGCCGCCGCCGATCAGGCCCACGCCGCCCGAGCCATAGGCGCTGCCGTAGCCGCCGGCACCGGCCCCGGCGCCCGAGCCGTAACCGCCCGCGCCCGGCTGGCCGCCCGCGCCGAAGCGCGAGCTGTCGCCGCCGGCCGACGCGCCGCCGCCGCTCGAGCTGCTGCTGGCCGCCGGCGCGATCCCGTTCGACTGGATCATGCTGCGCATGCTGGTTTCGGTGCCGGAGGTGAAGTAGGCGAGATCCGCGTCGGGCCGGCGGATGTTGCGCACCAGGTGCGGCGTGATCGCCAGCACGATCTCGGTGTTCTTGGCCTGGTCGTCGGTGGCGCCGAACAGGCGGCCGAGCACCGGCAACTGGCCGAGGCCGGGCAGCTTGTTGCCCGAGGTGCGCTCCTCGTTGTCGATCAGGCCGGCCAGCACGTCGGTCTCGCCGTTCTTCAACTGCAGCACCGTGCTCGCGGTGCGCGTGCCGATCTGGTAGGCGGCGGTGCCGGTGGTGGTGGTGATGGTGTTGCCCAGGCTGCTGACCTCCAGCGCGAGCTTGATGCCGACCGTGTCGTCGAGATAGACGGTCGGCTCGACGTTCAGCGTCAGGCCGATGTCGAGGTAGTTGACCGACTGCGAGAGGAAGCCCGTCGAGGTGGCGGTCGAGGTGAAGTTCGGCACGCGCTCGCCGATCAGGATCTTGGCCTTCTCGTGGTTGCGCACGCGGATGCGCGGATTGGTCAGCAGCTTGACGGTGGAATCCTGCACGTTGGCGTTGACGGTGGCCTGCAGCGAGGACAAACCGATGGTGCGCACGGTCTGGTGCAGCAGGTCGTTCATGGTCAGCGCGGGGCTGGTGCCGTTCGAGCCGCCGCCGAAACCACCGCCGAAGCCGCCGCCATAGCCATAGGGGTAATACGGCGTGTTGGTATTGGTGTTCTGCCCCGTGACCGGCGCGATCACGCTGCCCAGCGGCAGCGGCGTGACGTTGACCGAGCCGGGCCAGGCCACCCCGAGGTTGAGCTCGTTGTTGCGCTGCACCTCCAGCACCTCCACCTCCAGCATCACCTCGGGCTCGGGCACGTCCTCCAGCGAGACCAGCCGCTCGGCCATGCGGATCGCGTCGGGCGTGTCGCGCACGATCACCATGTTGAGCTTCTCGTCGGCCACCACGTCGCGGACCTTCAGGATCGTCTTGAGCGTGTTGGCGATGGTCTTCGCCTCGGTGTTCGAGAGGAAGAAGGTGCGCACCGCCAGCTCCTGGTAGTCCTTGAGCTTGGCGGGCGTGTTCGGGTAGATCAGCACGGTGTTCTCGTCGAGCACCTGCTGCGCCAGCCCGTTGGTGGCGAGCACGTAGCGCACGGTGGCGTCGATCGTGCTGTTCTTCAGGAAGATGGTGGTGCGCTGGTCGGTCTTCACGTCGCGGTCGAACAGGAAGTTCATGCCCGAGGAACGCGAGATCACGTCGAAGATCTGCTTGAGCGGCGCGTCGCGGAAGTCGATGCGGATCGGCTTGCGATAGGCCGCCGCCAGCGCCGCCTCGACGCGCGCCGCGCCCGTCTCGGCCGACAGCCGGCGCTGCAGCTCCAGCGCGCGCCGGTTGGTGGGCGCCTCGGTCAGCACCGCGTCGAGCAGGCGCCGCGCGTCCTCGGGCTGGTGCCGCATGAACAGCGCCTCGGCGCGGCTCAGCGCGATGTTCAGGCGCGCGTCGGCGTCGAGGTTCGAGATGCCCGCCTGGGCCCGCTCGCTGCCGGGGCTCAGCGACAGCGCGTGCTCGTAGGACTTGCGCGCCGCGTCGCGCTGGCCGCCCGCGGCGAGCCGGTCGCCGGCCTCGACCAGGTCGTTGACGGCCTTCTCGCGCTCGGCCAGCCAGGTCTTGCGGTATTCCGCGTCCTCCGGCTCGGTCTTCGCGGCTTCCTTGTACTTGGCGATGCCCTCGTCGACCTTGCCGGCCGCGGTCAGTTTCTGGCCGTCGCGATAGGCCTGCTGCGCGGCGCAGGCGCCCAGCAGCACCGGCAGCGCGACCAGCAGCGTGCCGCGCCGCAGGCGCGGCAGGACGCGCGGCGCGCTCAGGCGGGATCGGGTTCGGTTCGGGGATGGCATACGCAACGTTTCGTTCCTGGTGGCGCGCGGATCAGTCGGCACTGCCGATATCCAGCGTCTGGACTAGTTTCTGGGGCAGATAGACGAGCGTCAGGTTGGGCGGCGCGATCGCATCGACCTTGTAGGTGCCGTCGATCACCATCTGCTCGTGGACGATCAGCGTGTCGTCGCCGCGCGCGAGATAGACCTCCCAATGGCCGTTCGCGAGCTGCTTGCCGAGATAGGTGAAGGGCATCGCCGGCGTGTTCGGCAGCGGCGGCACGTCGACCTGCGAGGGCGCCGCCGAGGGCAGCGGCGGCGCCAGCATCAGCGTGTTGAACAGCGCGTGGGCGCCGGCGTCGCCGCGCTCGGCGCGCGCGCGGATCGCGGCGATCGCGACGG
>NZ_VWWC01000327.1:0-2996 GCF_011753175.1 Burkholderia sp. Cy-637
CTGGCCGCGTCGCCGGGCGCCGCGCGCGGCCTGGCTCGCGCCGTCGCGAAACAGGCAGGGCGCGGGGCTCATGCCGGCACCATGCGCCAGTTGGCGCGGCCGGGCCGGCGCTCGCCGCCGTCGAGGCCATCGATGCCGCTCGCCCGTTCCTGCGCGATCCGGAAGGTCGCCACCGTCTCGTCGAGTTGCCGTCCCTGGGTCTCGAGCGACTTCGAGGCCGCCGCGGCCTGCTCGACCAGGGCCGCGTTCTGCTGGGTGGTCTCGTCCATCTGGGTGATGGTCAGGTTGACCTGGTCGATGCCGCGGCTCTGCTCGGAGGAGGCGGCGGCGATCTCGCCCATGATGTCGGTCACGCGCGCCACCGCCTGGGTCACCTCGTCCATGGTCCTGCCGGCCTCGTCGGCGAGCACCGCGCCGTCCTGCACGGTCTGCACCGAGGCCGTGATCAGCTCCTTGATCTCCTTGGCCGCGCCCGAGGAGCGCTGGGCCAGCGCGCGCACCTCGCTGGCCACCACCGCGAAGCCGCGGCCCTGTTCGCCGGCGCGCGCCGCCTCGACCGCCGCGTTGAGCGCGAGGATGTTGGTCTGGAACGCGATGCCCTCGATCATGCCGGTGATCTCGGCGATCTTCGAGGAGCGTTCGCCCAGGTCGTTCATGGTGTCGACCACGCGCCCCACCGCGTGGCTGCCGCGCTGCGCGACCTCGGAGGCGCTGCTGGCCAGCGTGCTGGCCTGCTGGGCGTTTTCCGCGTTCAGGCGCACGGTCGAGGTGAACTGCTCCATGGTGGCCGCGGTTTCCTGCAGCGAGGCCGCCTGTTCCTCGGTGCGCTGGCTCAGGTCGACGTTGCCGGCGGCGATCTCGCCCACCGCCAGCGCGATGCCCGAGCTGCCCTCGCGCACGCGGCTGACGATGCCGGCCAGGCGCGTGTTCATGGTGTCGAGCGCGTCGAGCAGGTCGCGCGTCTCGTCGTGGCCGCGTACCTCGATGTGGCTGGTCAGGTCGCCGTCGGCGACGGTGCGCGCCACGCGCACCGCCTCGGACAGCGGCCGCGTGATCGAGCGGGTGATCGCCACCCCGGCCAGCGCGGCCAGCGCGACGGCCGCAGCACAGATTCCCAGCATCAGGTTGCGCGCGGTGTCGTAGCGTTCCACGCCGGCCTGCGCGAGCGCGCTCTCGCGTTCGCGCGTGTAGCTCGCGTAGGCGTCGGTGGCGCGCACCAGCTCGGCCAGCAGCGGCCGGCACTTGTCGTCGATCGCGGCGATCGCGTCCTCGCGCTGGCCGGCCAGCGCCTGCTGGACGATCGCCAGCGCCACCGGCCCGTAGCGGCTCTCGACGTTGGCGATGTCGGCGGCGAGCTGGCGTGCCTCGGGCGTGGTGTCGCTCGCGCTGGCGAGCATCGACTGGAGCTGGGCCAGGTAGCGCTGCACGTCGGCATGCGCGCGCTCGACGTCGGCTTTTTCCAGGGCGATATCGTCGGGCTTGGTCACCAATACCAGGTTGCGCGCCGCGATCGCGCGCCGGTCGACCGCCATGCGGATCTGCGCCGCGGTATTGGCGCGCGCGTTCACGCCGGCCGTGTAGCGGGTGAAGGCGAGATTGGCGTCCGAGAGCGCATGCAGCGCGAATGCCGAGACGCCCACCACGATCGCCGCGAGTATGCCGAAACCGCCGAGCAGTTTATGTTTGATGCCCAGCCTGAGAATTTTCATGGTGGCCTCTTCAATTGGGGTTCGAGACGAAAACGGGCGTGACGAGTGCCTGTCGTAATCGCGTTAACGGGACATTTGTTTTTTTCTTTACCTTCCGGAACCCGAATAGTGTTGACCCCGATCATGAGAATCGCGTGGCGATACTAAATAGCTTATTCATAGGCGAAAGTGCTTGATGGTAGCGGAATTCAAGGATGCTTTCTGGGATATTACAAGCGCGGCCGGGCAGGCAATTTCGCGAGGATGATCGGTCAATCGTTTGCGCACCAATTGTCATACGAGATATTTCATTCCCGTATTTCAGGTAGTGGCGGATGAATATCGAAATCGAAAGCATTTCGGAAAATCGATAGGAGAATATGGAAAGCGCCATCGATTATTCATGGATGAAACGATCGATTGATTTTTGCGGGGAAATCGGCGGATTGGCACGCGGCGCGAATCGTTCCTGGCGAATGCCGCGGCCTTGCCTTGTCTCGATCGTGCCGGTGCCGGCGCCGAATGGCGCGGCGCGAGGCGGCTGGCTCAGCCGCGCGTCGTCCGCCCGCCTGCCGCGCCCTGGGCGGGCGCCAGCCACCGGCCGGCGAAGCCGAGCGCGTCGTAGACCAGCACCGCCAGCAGCGCGACGATCACGCCGCCTTGCAGCACGAAGGCGGTGTTCGAGGTCTGCAGGCCGGCGATGATCACGTCGCCGAGCCCCTTGGCGGCCACCGTCGAGCCGATCGTCGCGGTGCCGAGGTTGATCACCACGGCCAGCCGCACGCCGTTGAGGATGACCGGCGCGGCCAGCGGCAGCTCGATCGACAGAAGCCGCTGCCGCTCGCTCATGCCCATGCCGCGCGCGGCCTCGAGGGTGGCGGGCGCGATCGAGCCCAGGCCGGCGAGGGTGCTCTCGAACACCGGCAGCAGGCCGTAGAGCGTCAGCGCGAGCAGCACCGGCTTGGCGCCGAAGCCGACCGCCGGCACCGCCAGCGCGAGCACCGCCACCGGCGGGAAGGTCTGGCCGAGGTTGGCGATGCTGCGCGCCACCGGCAGGAAATCGGCGCCGGCCGGGCGCGTCACGGCGATCCCGGCCAGCATCGCCAGCGCCGAGCCGATCAGGCTGGAGGCGGCCACGATCGCCAGGTGGGAGAGGGTGAGATCGACCAGGCTCGCGCGGTCGTAGATGGCCGGCGCGCCGTGCTCGGCGAGCGGCGCGAACAGCGGCTGCAGCCAGTCGGGCCGCCCGATCAGCACCAGCAGGGCGGCCAGCGCGGCGAGCCGCGCCAGGGCGGCGAAGACGCGGCC
>NZ_VWWC01000328.1:0-2930 GCF_011753175.1 Burkholderia sp. Cy-637
GCACGGGCGGGCGCTGGCGCGGCAGCGCGGCCGGATCCGGCAAAGGCGCGGGCACGGGGGCAGCCACCGGCGTGGCCGGCTGCGCCGCCGCGAGCCTGGCCTGGTACCGCTCGAGCTTGTCGAGCTGGGCGAAATCGGCGCTTTCCGAAACGATCTCGTGCTCGCCCGATACCTGGGTGACCGAACTGAGATGGATCGCCGCGTTCAGGCCCACGCGCGTGGTGGTCGCGTTCGACTCCTTGACCTTGAGGTCCGAGGCGATCCACGAGGCCGGATCCGTCATGATCTCGTCGATCTTCCGCGCGGCGGCGGCGCTGGGTTTGCCCATCGCGGCATCGGCGGCGGCCAGCGCATCGATCTTCCGGGCCGCGTCGTTGCGCAGGCGGAAGCGGTGGAAGTAAGTCTGGTTCGGCGCCGCGTTGCCGCGGATGTCGCCGAGCAGGGTGTCGATCTTCCTGTCCGCCGCCTGGTGGGCCGCATCCCATTGTTCGGGCGTGGCCTGGTCGATGTCGATGCGGTTCTTCTTGAAGTGGTCGAGCGCGTAGAGATCGCGCCAGGCGCCGCGCTGCATGTCCACCGCGTGCGTGAAGGTCTTGGTCGACTTGTACTCGACGTCGATGATGCACGAGCGCGGCATCAGCACGCCGTTGTCGCGCGCGATCTGCACGCGCGACTCGACGCCCGAGTCGCTGAGCGCGAGGTTGGCCGAGGGCGTGTCGAGCGAGCTGACGCCCACGCCGACCGTATGCGGCTTGTGGCCGACCGGCACCGAGCCGCTCAGGCCGCCGGTGAGGCGCGCCACCCATTGCGAGCCGCCGCCCGAGCGGTGCTGCTCGATCTGCAGCGAGCCGCCATCGTCGTGCACCTCGCGCGTGTGGTCGCGCGTCGACGCGTAGCCGACGCCCAGGCCGAAGCCGGCGGTCAGCGGCGAGTGCGGGATGCCGCCGTAGACGCCGACGTCGACCGAGGCGCCGCGCCGGGTGGTGTCGTCGATGCCGTCGGTCCAGCCGACCGAGATGTCCGGATCCTCGATGAACTTGTCGGCGAGCCGGTTCCAGGTGTCGCCGGCGGTGCCGGTCTTCGCCTGGGCCGAGCTCTCGACCAGGTGATCGAACACCGCCGCGTATTTCTTCTCGAGCGTCTTGTCGTCGAAGTTGCTGCCGTCTTCCTTGACGCGGCGCGTCACGCGCAGCGACACCCCGCTCGGCTCGTTGCGCTCGTGCTGGTGCAGCACCGCCTGCGCGGTCACGCCGGCGCGCACGTAGCTCAGCCCGACGTCGAAGTCGTAGCCGACGCGCACCCCGAGCCCGGCCTGCGTGCTGACGCTCCTGGCCGTGCCCATGAAGATCTCGGCGCCGTAGTTGCTGCGCCCCAGCTCGACCATCGCGGTGCGATTGCCGGTGGCGCGCAGGTCCACGCGCGGCGAGAGCGGCACGCCATGCACGTTCAGCAGCTTGCCGACGTTGGCCGACAGCCCGCGCGTGCTGGCGCCGAAGCGGTTGCCGTCCTGCATGCGCAGCCGGGCCCCCGACGGGAGTTCCCTGACCACCTGCGACATCGCCTTGACCACTTCCTGACGCTGCGGCTTGGCCACCGTGTGGGGCAGGTTCTTGGCGTCGCCGCGCAGCGTGTCGAGCGCGGCGACGAACTCGGGATTCTCGACATCGGCGCGCTGCGCCCAGTTGGTGATCCGCTCCAGGTTGAACGGCGCCTGGTTCAGCGCGGTGAAGGCCTCGTGCTTCTGCGCGTCCTTGCCGCCCCACGAGGCCGTGTCGGCCAGCAGCTTGTCGCGTGCCTCGGCATCGGCCGGCGAGTCGGACAGGTCGGTCTTGGCGAGATCGTCGCGCAGGCTGTTGGCCTTGGCGACGATCTGCTTCATCTGCGCCGCGTCGGGCTTGCCGGTCGGAAAGCCGCCGTGCTCGAACCAGACGTGCAGCGCGGCCAGCTCGACCAGCGAGTGCGGGGCGTGCGCATGCGCGAGCGTGGCGCGCGGCTGCATCATCGGCTGGTCCATCAGCGCGCCGCGATGCTCGGCCACCGCCTTGAGCGCCTTGAGCTCCTTGGCGATGGTGGGACGCGTGACGTCGGCCGTGCCGCTGCGCAGCGCCGCCACCGGCGAGCGATGCTTGCCGACCGCGCGCGCGGCGAAGGTCTTCCAGCGGTTCTCGGCGGCGCGATCGAGTGTCTTGCCGGTGAACTTGTGCAGGCGCTCGCGCGTCTTCGCCAGCGGCGTGCCGGCGCCGTCCTCGCGGAAGTTCTGGCGCCAGGCGAAGAAGTCGCCCTTCTGCGCCGGCGTCATGTCTCGCACTTCCCCCGTGTTCGCCGCCGCGGCCGCCTCGAAGGCGCGCGCGGCCAGCGTCGGCTCGGCGCCGGGCACCTGCATCCGCTCGCGCACCGCGCCCGGCGCGGGATCGTTGTCGCGCGTGAGCGTGTCGTGCGGGCCCGGGTCGGCGTGGTCGGCCGCCTGCAGCATCACGCGTTGCGCGGCCGTCTTCATCGGCGCCTCGCGCGGGTCGGTGCCGCGCAGCGTGCAGAGCGAGTCGAAACCCTCGTCGCTGCGCGACAGGATGCGCGCCGCCAGCCAGGCCCGCGCACGCGTGGCGTCCAGCGGTTGCGCGGGGCCGGCCGGTGTCGCGCTGGTGGCGCGGTCCATCTGCGAGAAGTCGAGCGTGCGCATCGCCTCGACGATCGCCTGCGCGTCGGTGGCGTCGTGCGCGCCGGCGCCGCGCAGTGCGATCGCAAGCATGGCGCCGCGCTGCGTGGCGGGCGCATGTTCGGGCGCGCCCAGCCCGGCGAGTTGCCCGGTCAGCACCGAGCGCTCGCCGCCCTCCACCGGCGGCGCGCCGGCGGGCTCGGGAAACCAGGCCTTGACCAGCCGGTCGAGCGATTCGGGATGCTCGAGCGCATCCAGGCGCGTGCTGCGCTCGTCG
>NZ_VWWC01000329.1:0-2830 GCF_011753175.1 Burkholderia sp. Cy-637
GGCGGGCCGCGCGGCCGGCGCATGGCTGTAGCTGCGGCGGCGCGCGGCCACCTGCGCCGCCGCGTCGTTGACGGCCGCGCGGGCGATGCCGGCCAGCGTGGCCAGGTGCACCAGTTGATAGAACGCTTCCGAGTAGTCGAAGGGCGCGCGCTCGACGATCTCGCGCTCGTCGACGGCCACCGCCACGAAGCGGCTGGTGCCGCTGGCGGTGAGGCGCTGCCCCATGCCGTCCCAGTCGTCGATCACCTCCACGCCGCTCGCGCGGCGGTCGATGGTGACGCTGACATAGGCGTCGTTCGGGTCGGTCGCGCCGACATGGATCCAGTCGGCGAACAGCGAGCCGGTGGTGTAGAACTTGGTGCCGTCCAGGCGCCAGCCGTGCTCGCCGCGCGTGAGGCGCGTGCCGAACTGCGACTGCTTCGCGTCGCCGCTCTCGGACCACGCGCCGCCGACGATATCGCCCTTCGCGAGCCGCGTGAGCCAGGTGTCGCGGCGCGCGGCGGGGCTGCCGAGCACATGCTCGACGAAGCCGAAATGCGCGCGCAGCGCCTGGGTTGGGTTCGAATCGGCTTCGGACAGCTCGATCAGCAGCTCGAAGAATTCAGGCAGGCCGAGCCCGAGCCCGCCGTATTCGCGCGGCACGCGCACGGCGGTGAAGCCGGCGTCGCGCAGCCAGTCGATGGTCTCGAAGGGCAGGCGGCGCTCGATCTCGCTGGCGACCGCCTGCTCGCGGATACGCGCGAACAGCGGGCGGAACGGGGCCACCAGGCCCGCATAGGCGTCGCGGGGCGGCTCGCCCCAGGCGGTGGCCGCGGCGAGATCGGAAGGCAGGGCGGAGGCGCGATCTTGGGACATGAAGGAAAAACCTGGGTCGGAGTCGGGAAAAACGGGAGCGCTCAGGCGAGCGCGCCACGGCGCCCGGCGAAGCTGATCGCGAGCACCGCCAGGATCAGCGCGCCGGTGGCGACCTGCTGCCAGTAGAAATTCCAGCCGATCAGCAGCAGGCCGTTGGCGACCAGGCTCAGCAGCAGCACGCCGAGCAGGGTGCCCGGCACGCTCGGCCGGCGCGCCGGCGACAGCGTGGTGCCGATGAAGGTGGCGCCGATCGCGTTGAGCAGGAAGCCGTTGCCGGACATCGGCACATAGGCCTTGACGGTGGACGACAGCAGCAGCCCGACCACGCCATAGACCAGCGCGCTGGCCACGAAGCCGGCCGTGACGATGGCCGCCACCGGCAGCCCCGAATGGCGGGCCACGCCGGGCTGCACGCCGAAGGCGACAGCGGCGCGGCCGAAGCTCGACCAGGCCAGCGCGGCATGCACGGCCAGCGCCAGCACCGCCACGATCAGGAGCGGCACCGGCACGCCGCCGAGCCGGCCGTGCGCGAGCGCGCCGAACAGCGGCGGCAGGGCCAGGTTCAGCAGATAGACGGGCTGGCCGCCGTCGGTGGCGAGCTGCTGGACCGTCTGGCCGATGAACAGCGTGCCGAGCGTGGCGAGGAAGGGCGCGATGCCGATCCGCGCGATCAGCAGGCTGTTGAACAGGCCCACCGCCGCGGCCGCCGCCAGGCCGCCGGCCAGCGCGAGCGGCACGCCGACGTGATGGGCGCACAGCAGCACGAAGGCGAGGCTGGCCAGGTCGATCGCGCTGCCCAGCGAGAGATCGACGGCGCCCAGCGACAGCGCGAGGGTCATGCCGAGCGCGGCGATCGCGAGCAGCGCGAAGTTGTTGAGCAGCACGTCGGCCAGGTTGCCGGGCCGCGCGAAGCCGGGCGCGAACACGGCGAAGAACAGGATCACGGCCAGCAGCGCGCCGACCAGGGTGAAGCGCCGCGGCGAGCCGAGGCGCGCGAGGACGGACAGGCGGGCTTCAGTCATGGGCGCGGCTCCCGGCATGACGGCGGCGCACGATCGCGGTGGTCGCGACCACGAACAGGATCAGCACGCCTTCCACGCCGTTGACCCAGTAGCTCGACACGTTGTCGAGCTGGAAGCCGTTGCCGATCACGCCGATGAACAGCACCGCCAGCAGCGTGCCGGGAATGGTCGGCACCAGGCGGCGCGAGAACACCACGCCGAGCAGGGCCGCGGCCACCACGGTCAGCAGGTTGTCGCCGGCGCCGGGCGAGCTGCCGCTGAGCAGGGCGAGGTTGGCGAGCGCGGCGAGCGCCGCCGCCAGCCCGCTCAGCACGTAGCTGGCCGCGATCGCGCGGTTCACGCGCAGGCCGGCCGCGCGGGCCGCCTCGGGATGCGCGCCCACCGCGTGCAGGCGCAGCCCGAAGGGCGTGCGATGGATCAGCAGCGCGAACACGGCGGCCGCCGCCAGCAGCGCGAGCGCGAGGGTGGGCACGCCGGCGATGCCGTCGCCGAGCAGGAAGGTGAGCAGCGGCGAGCTGGCCGGCACCGAGGTGTTCTGCGTGAGCACCAGCTCGAAGCCGGCGCACAGGTTCATGGTGGTCAGCGTGGCGAGCAGCGGGTAGATGCGCAGCACGATCACCGCGAAGGCATTGAGCGCGCCGACCGCCGCGCCGGCCGCCAGCGTCAGCGCGAGCGCCAGGCCGGGCGAGATGCCGGCGCGCAGCGCGACGGCATACACGGCGGCGCACAAGCCGAGGTTGGCGGCCACCGACAGGTCGAGGCCGCCGCGGATCGGGTCGGCGCCGCCGCCGATCAGCACCACCGTCAGGCCGAAGCCGAGCAGGCCGACCACGGCCGATTGCTGGACCACGTTGGCGAGATTGGCGAGCGTCAGGAACAGCGGCGAGCTGAGCGCGAACACCGCCAGCACGGCGGCGAAGGCGAGCGCCGCGCCGCTGCGCAGCCACCATTGC
>NZ_VWWC01000330.1:0-2771 GCF_011753175.1 Burkholderia sp. Cy-637
AGGTCGGCGGCGTCGGCTGCCGCGGCCTGCCTGGCCGCGGCCTGTTTCGCGTCGCGCCGGCGCGCGGCCACGCCGGCGATCGACAGCAGCAGCAACTCGGCGATGGCGGCCACCGCGCCGGCCGCCAGGCCGGCCAGCACGCCATGTCGGGTGCCGGCCACCAGGCCGGCGAACAGGGGAATCAGCAGCAGGAGCGCGAGCATGGCGAGCGAACCGGTCCAGGAAACGGCGGCCGCGAGGGCCGCGTGGCGATCGTCCGATGATAAGCGTGCCGCGCCTTGCCGAACAAGCGGGGAAAGCGCGAGGCGGCTGGCCTCCCGTTCGCCTTCCTCGGGCGCGGCCTGGCCGCGGCTGCCGCCCCTCAGCCGTCCCCGCGCGCGTGGCGCAGGAAGGCGCGCACCGCCTGCGAGCGCTCGTGCCGGCGAAACAGCAGAGCGATCTCGGAAGGCACCGGCTTGCCGGCCAGCGGCCGGCACACCACGCCGGCCAGCGTCACGCAGTCGAACACGGCGCGCGGCACGATCGCCACCGTGTCGCCCAGCGAGACGCGCGCGATCACCTCCACCAGCCGGCCCGGGCGCGATTCGATCTGCGGCGCGAAGCGGCCGCGCCGCGCCACCTCCAGCATGCCGCCTTCCTGTTCGGGCACCGTGAAGCGCGCATCGCGCAACTGGCGCGGCTGGATCGCCTCGCAGGCGGCCAGCGGCGAGCCTTCGGGCAGGGCCACCACGAATTCGTCGACATGCACGCGCACCGCCTGGATTCCCTCCGGGCAGGCCACCGGCGGGCGCACGTAGGCGAGGTCGAGCCGGCCCTCGTCGAGCATCTCCGGGATCTCGACCAGCGGCAGCTCGGCCACCTGCACGTCGACCTGCGGGCGCAGCCGGCGAAAGCCGATCACGGCCTGCTGCATCACGCCGGTGAAGGCGGCCGAGCCGACGTAGCCGACCCGGATCCGGCCGATCTCGCCGCGCTCGGCGCGCTGGCCCAGTTCGTGGGCGCGCCCGAGCGCGGCCAGCGCGGCGGCTGCCTCGGGCAGGTAGGCGCTGCCGGCCGGGGTCAGCGCCACCGAGCGCCGGGTGCGCTGGAACAGCCGGAACTGCAGCAGGCGCTCGGCCTCCTGGACCTGCTTGGTGAGGTAGGGCGGCGCGATGCCGAGCGCCTCGGCGGCGCGCGCGAAATGCAGGTGCTCGGCGACGGCCAGCACGCAGCGGACATGGCGCAGTTCGAGCTTCACCGTGTGTTAATCGATTCGTGAATGAAGTTGTGATTTTATGATATCGACGGGAAATAGCCAGTTGCTTAGCATCGTCTCCGATCGACAAGGAATCCGGAGGAACCACGATGACGACGCGGCAGGCAGGCGGGGACGCGATCCCCGCGCAAGCACACGAACCCGGGCCGGCACCGGCCGCCACCGGCGCGCGGCGCGCCTCGCCGGCCTTCCTGCTGGCGACGGCCTCGGCCACCTGCGCGCTGATCACGCTCGACACCAATATCGTGGCGGTCTCGCTGCCCTCGATCGCGCGGGCCTTCCACGCCGGTTTCGCCGCCGCGGAATGGGTGGTGAGCGCCTACATGGTGTCGTTCGCCTCCTGCCTGCTGCCGATGGGCGCGCTGGCCGACCGCTACGGCCGCAAGCGCATGATGCTGCTGGGCCTGCTGGCCTTCGCGGCGGCCTCGCTGGCCTGCGGACTGGCGCCCTCGGTGCTGTTCCTCAACCTGGCGCGCGCCGCCAAGGGGATCGGCGCGGCGATGCTGCTGACCGCCGCGCTGGCGGTGATCGCCCATGCCTTTCCCGAGCCGCGCGAGCGGGCCCGCGCCTGGGCGATCTGGGGCATGACGATGGGCATCGCCACCACGGTGGCGCCGCTGGTGGGCGGCGTGATCACGCAATGGATCGGCTGGCGCTGGATCTTCCTGCTGAACCTGCCGGTCTGCGCGGTGCTGCTCGGCTGCGCCTGGAAGGCGGTGGGCGAGTCGCGCCACGTGGGCGCCAGGCGCGTCGACGTGCTCGGCAGCGCGCTGTTCGGCACCGGGCTGGCGAGCGGCATCTGGGCCCTGATCGGCAGCCAGGGCGCCGGCTGGGGCAGCGCCGCGACGCTCTCGCGCTTCGCGGCCTGCGCGCTGCTGTTGGCCGCGTTCGTGCAGGTCGAGCGGCGCCGCGAGCACGCCATGATCGATCTCGCGCTGTTCTCGCAGGCGCGCTTCGTGGCCGCCGTGCTCGGCATGTTCGGTTATGCCGCCTGCGCCCAGGTGATGATGACCTTCCTGCCGCTCTACCTGCAGAACGCCTTCGGCTGGGTCGCCGTGCAGGCGGGCCTGGGCATGCTGCCGTTCGCGGTGGCGATGGTGGCCGGGCCCTACCTCGGCGCGCGCCTGTCGCGTCGCTTGTCGGGCGGCGCGATGCTGTCCGCCGGGCTGCTGCTGGTGGGCGCCGGCAACCTGCTGACGGCGGCCGTCGCGGCCGGCGGCGGCTACGGGCTGGTGTCGCTCGGGATGGTCGTGACGGGGCTCGGCGCCGGCGTGCTGAACGGCGACACGCAGAAGGCCATCATGGCCTGCGTGCCGCCCGAGCGCACCGGCATGGCTTCGGGGATCAGCACCACCACGCGCTTCGCGGCCATCGTCACCTCGATCGGCGTGCTCGGCGCGGTGCTGGCCGCGCGCACGCACGGTGCGCTGGAGGCGGCGCTGTGGGCCCATCCGCAGGTGCGGCCGCAGCTCGACGCGGCCTTCATGTCCAGGCTGCTGGCGGGCGACCCGGCGCA
>NZ_VWWC01000331.1:0-2751 GCF_011753175.1 Burkholderia sp. Cy-637
GCTCCCACATTAACGCCTTCTGGCTATCTGTATAGTAGATCCGCCGTCTCTGTTTCATGACAACACTCCTTGCCGCTTCGCAGCTCCAAGTATGTTGCATCGACGGGTTGAATCCGCAGTCGATAGCAGACGCGTCTAGCACCCTACGGCTGGATCGACGCGCTGCCTTGTATGTTCCGAGTGGCGCCGCAAGCTGCCTCAGCCCGCCTCGACCGCCGGCAGCGCCAGCGTCACCGTGGTGCCCTGCCAGGCCGCGCTGCGCACGCGGATCTCTCCCGCATGGCGCTCCATCACCGCCTTGACGAAGGCCATCCCGAGCCCGACGCCCTTGGTCTCGGGCTGGCCGTCGAGGCGGAAGCGCCGGTAGCGCTCGAACAGCCGCGCCTGGTCGGCGATATCGATGCCGTAGCCGTGGTCGCGGATCACGCAGCGCACGGTGGCGCGGTCCTCGCTCGGCTCGACCGAGCATTCGACGCGCGTGTGCGCCTCGCTGTACTTGACGGCATTGGCGAGCAGGTTGATCAGCGCGCGCGAGAGCAGCGCCGGGTCGCCGCGCACCAGCGCATCCTCTCGGCGCGCTACGTCGTCGATCACGATTCCCTTCTCGCGCGCGAGCGGCCAGACCGCGTCGCGCGCCTCGTTCATCAGGTCGGCGAGGTTGACCGGCACCGGCTCGTATTCGCCGGCCTCGGCGCGCGACATCTGCGCGAAGCCGTCGGCCATCGCCAGCGTATGGCGCGCGAGCTTGTCGATGCGCGCCAGCCGCTCGCGCGGCACACAATCGGGCGGGCAGGCGCCCGGCGCCTCGTCGGGCTGGTTGACGAGCACGATCACCGAGGTCAGCGGCGCGCGCATGTCGTGCGAGAACAGCGTCAGCATGTCGTCGCGCTGCCGCTCCAGCACGTTGCGGCGGACATAGGCGCGGCGCAAGGTGTCGAGCGCCTCGCTGACATGCCGGATTTCCAGGCTCGCGCCGGCCGGCACCGCGATCGGCGAGACGTCGCCCTCGCTCAAGGCGATGATGCGGCGGCGCAGGTGGTCCAGCGGGATCAGCAGGGCGCGGCGCGTGCTGCGCACCAGCGCATACAGGATCGCGAGGCTGAGCAGGGTGGCGACGATCGAGATCGCCACGCGCAGGCGCGCCAGCTTGCGATAGGCGGTGGCGCGCGCCTGGGCCGACTCGATCACGCGATCGCGCAGTTGCTCGGAGGGTTGGAACATCGGCACGATGCGCCGCGAGAAATCGGCGGCGCTCATCGAGTAGCGGCCGTCGCGGCCCTCGGTGAAGGTCTGGTCGACCAGCGGCACGATGCCGTTGTCGAGCGCGCTGTTCAGGCGCATGAAATCGACCGCGATCGCCGTGTTGCCGAGCTGCGGCACCATCGCCCCGGCGATCAGCGAGCGCAACTGCTCGATGCGCCCGCGCATCAGCATGATCTGCGAGAGCCGATCGCGATCGAGCGGCTGCTGCAGGAACATCGGCGCGATGAACAGCGAGCCCAGCCGGCCGGAGTATTCGCGCAGGTCGCCGAGCAGGCGCGCGAGCAGCAGCGCGCCGGCCACGTCGGGGTTGCCGAGCGTGGCGTGGGTGGACAGGTCGTCGATCAGCGGCGCGAGCGCGTCGACGATCCCGAACAGGCGCACCTGCAGTTGCACGATCTGCCGCTCGGTGCGCGCGGCGCTCGGTTGCGCGGCCAGGGCGTCCACCTCCCGGCGCGCCGCCGCCAGCCGCTCGATGATCCGATCGAGCGCGCCGCGCAGGCCTTCGGGGTCGGTCGGCCCGAGATTCGAGGCATGGGCCAGGCCGTCGCGGAATGCGGCCAGGGCCGCGTCGGAGCGCTCGCGTGCCTCGGCGAGGTTGCGCCGCTCGACGGCATCGTCGCCGCGCAGGTGGGCGAGCTGGTCGTTGGTCGGCCCGCGTTCGGCCGAGACCCGGTTGGCGGCCACCATTGCGATGCGCACCAGCTCGAAGGCGATGAGGTCCGCGTTGCCCTGGCGGTAGCGCGCGTAGCTGTTCGCAAGGATCGTGCCGCACAGCAGCGCCAGCATCGCCACCACCAGCGTGAGGCCGATGCGCATCCTCTGCTGGATCGTCAGCTGGCGCAGGCCCGCCCTGGGCAGCGGGTTCAGGGAGAAAAATCGGCGCATGGCGCATTACCCATACAGTGGATCCGGGCGACCGCGCCGGTGCCGGCCCCGCGATCCGGACGCGGTGCCGGCGGGGCAGCCGGCCGGGCGGCCAGTTGTGCGCCGATATTAGCGGAATCCGGGAACGCCGAAAGCAGGTGGATGCGAGCAGGGCGGGCGGCGCGCGAAGCGGCGCCCGCTTCGCGAAGCGGGGCGATGGGCCTCGGCCGGCGGGGAGGCCGGCGATGGGTGCTGCGCAATCAGCCCGGTGTGTTGCCGCGCCCGGTCGGTTTGCCGGGCGGCCTGGCTTCGGGCTGCCGAGGGTTCAGGCGATGCCGATGCGCCACTGCCCTTGCGGCAGCGTGCCGTTCACGGCGAAATCGCCGACGATGCGTTCGCGGTAGATGCGCGGGTTGTGCGAGGCGATGGTGCGCGCATTGCGCCAGTAGCGGTCCAGGCCGTTGCCGCGCAGCGTCGCCGAGGCGCCGAGCGCGTCGAACACGCTGCCGGTGGCGTCGAGCACGAGTTCGATGACCACCGCCTGGGCCTGCCAGATCTCGAGCTCGGCCTCGGCGATGGCGGTCGAGCCCGGGTTTGCGATGGAGCCGTCGAGCGTGGCCTGCG
>NZ_VWWC01000332.1:0-2733 GCF_011753175.1 Burkholderia sp. Cy-637
GCGAGCGGCGCGTGCCGGCGGGCGCCGCCCGCTCGGGCGCGGGCGACGGGCTCAGCACGGCGCGCAGGGTGGTCAGTAGCGGAACGCTCATCGGGCTTCCTCAGTCGAGCAGCATCACCTGCGTGTCGCGCGTGCCCCGGAACGGGTTGCGGCCGTGCGCGACCAGCATGTTGTCGACGATCATCAGGTCGCCGGTGCGCCAGGCGAAGGCGACTTCCTCGGCGTCGAAGGCGTCGTAGACGGCATCGAGATCGGCGGCCGGCATCGGCGCCCCGTCGCCGTAGCGGATCTCGTAGGGGAAGGCGGCGCGGCCCGCGTAGCGCCGCTGCAGGTGCCGGTAGCTGAAGTCGCCCATCGAGCGCGGATTCGGGTGCTGGGCGCTGGCCTGGTTGAACCAGACCGTCTCGCCGGTGCGCGGATGCCGGCGCAGCGCCGGGCCGACGTGCGAGACCGTCAGGCTGCCGTCCTCGAGCCAGCGCCAGCCGAGCCCGCGCGCCTCGCATAGCGCCTGGGCCTGCTCGCGCTCGGCGGTGCCGAAGGCCTCGTCCCAGGGCCGGTGGTATTCGGCGAACGGCAGGTTCGGGTTGGCGGCCAGCCGCTCGGCGCGGTCGCCCGGCGCCGCGAAGTTGCGCAGGTACATCACGCCGCGCGCGGCGAAGCGCTCGCGCAGCCCGGCCGGCAGCCGCGCGGTCAGGCGCCGCATGTCGCAGATCGGCGTCTCGCCGCCCGAGTCGGCCGGCTTGCGGCAGTAGAACGCCAGCAGGCGAGGGAACGACGGCATGTAGGCCATTTCCTGGTGCAGGCCGATCTTGAACGGCGGCGGCATGCGCGTCGATTCGTAGACGTCGCCGGCCACCTGCCGGCGCGGCGCGGCGCCCGCGGTATAGCCGTTGGCGTGCGGCGCGAACAGCGCCCCCAGGCGGCCGAAGGCGGCCGTGTCGGGCAGCGCGAAACCGCGCAGCAGCAGGGCGCCGTATTCGGCGAGCAGCGCGTCGATGTCGGCGCGCCGCTCGCGGAACCAGGCCACGAAGGCATCGGTGGCGCCGCTCGAACCGGTCGAGTCGTAGAGCTCGGCGAGCGCCGGGTCCACCGGTTCGATCAACAGCGGCACGCTGCGGCCGGCCACCGCCGGCGCGCAGCGCACCGTGTCGGCGCCGAGCCGCGCGGCGGCCGGATGGAGGGCGGGAGGGGCGAGCGCGCTCATCGCGTCAGGCCAGCGCGGGCTTGCTGAGCAGGATCTCGAAGCCGAGCGCGCCGAGCCCCGCGCTCGGGCTGTGGATGCTCGCGTAGGGCGCCAGCCCCGCCTCGGCCACCAGCTCGTGCGCCTCGGCCAGCGTGATCTTCTCCTCGACGTGGGTGGGCGGGTAGTCGGCCGCCGCGCGCATCGCGGTGAAGCGGTCGAGCAAGTGCTGCGGCGCGTCGCGGCGCATGTCGTGCACCAGGGCCACGCCGCCCGGGTGCAGCACGCGGAACATCTCGGTCAGGCTCTTCGCCTTGTCCGGCAGGTGGTGCAGGGTGGCGCGGCCGACCGCCATGGTCAGCTCGCCGTCGGCGAACGGCAGCTCGAGCGCGTCGCCCACCCGCAGCTCGACGCGCTGCTCGATGCCGAGCGTCTTCAGGCGCGGGCGGCCCTCGTCGAGCATGGCCGGATCGAGGTCGACGCCGATGAAGCGCCAGCCCTCCATCGCCGGATCGGCGGCCAGGCGGACCGGCACCACGCCGGTGGCGGTGCCGATGTCGGCGATGGTGCCGGCCGCCATGCCGCGGGCGAGCTGGCGGATCCGGCTGATGAACAGCAGGTCCCAGGGTTCGAGCGTCTCGGTGGCGAAGCGGTCGTAGTCGTTGGCCGGGCGGAGATTCTTCAGCAGCATGGCGTTCCTCGATTCGGTCGGGGCGTTGCGTGGAAGGGAGTGGCGAATGGCGGGTTCATGGCCGGGCGCGCTCATAACCAGCCGACCGGCACGGCGGCCAGCAGGCGCCGCGCGGTGGCGCTGTTGACGCCGAACGCGGGGCGCTGCCGGCGCTCGACCGCGTGCGCGACCATCGCAGCGATGCGTGCCGACAGGCCCAGCCCGACGCCCCAGGAGGGCGAGGCGACGCCGAGGTCGAGCAGCGTCGCGGCGCTCAGGAAGTCGATGTTCGGGTTGAGCCCCTTGCGCTGGCCGGCGCGCGCGCAGCAGGCATCGGCCAGCGTCGAGGCCGGCCCGCCGAAGCCGCGCGCCGTGAGCAGCGCGCGCAGGTGCGGCGGCCGTGGATCGGCGACGAACAGCGGATGGCCGAAGCCGAACAGCAGCGAGCCTTCGGCGTCGAGCGTGCGGTCCACCGCCTCCCGGCCGGCGGCTTCCAGTCGAGCGGCGAGGCTCGCGTCGGGCCGGCGGGCCGGGTCGCGCGCCTCGACGGGCAGCGTGTCGAGGATCGCACCGAGCCATTGCATCGCCTCGAGCGCGGCGCCCACGTGCGAGGGGCCGCTGGCGAGAAAGCCCGAGGCCACCGCCTGGGTCAGCGTCACGCCGGTGCCGATCGCCACGCGCGGCGCCAGCACGGTCGGCGTGATGTAGCCGAAGCCGGCATGCCAGGCCACCAGCAGCGCGTCCATCGCGGCGAGCGCGGCCGGATCGCGGCGCGTCGCGCCGGTCAGCACCAGCATGCGTCGCGCGTGGCTCGATGCGTCGGCGGCGGCGGGGTCCTCGCAGGGGCGCCCGGCGATCGCCGCGTGCAGCAGGAACGGCGCGG
>NZ_VWWC01000032.1:0-52222 GCF_011753175.1 Burkholderia sp. Cy-637
TGGCCAGCGCCGCGCCGCGCCCGAACGCCTCGATCTCGCTGATCTGGCCGGCGGCCGGCAACGTGGTCCGCTCGTTCGACGGCGGCAGCTCCAAGGGGATCGATATCGCGAATGCGGCCGGCACGCCGGTGGTGGCCGCGGCGGCCGGCACCGTGGTGTATGCCGGCAACGGGCTGCGCGGCTACGGCAACCTGCTGATCATCAAGCACGACGCGGACTTCCTGACCGCCTATGCCCACAATCGCACGTTGCTCGTGAAGGAAGGCCAGGCCGTCACGCAAGGCCAGAAGATCGCGGAAATGGGCGATACCGACAACGACCGCGTGGCGCTGCATTTCGAGCTGCGCTACGGCGGCCGCTCGATCGACCCGTCACGCTACCTGCCGGCGCGCTGAGGCGCGAATGCGGCCGACTCGCCGGCGCGTGCACGCGCGCCGGCCGCGACCCGAACGGCCGTAAGCGAAAAGAAGATTGCTCAGCGCTTGCGATAGCGGCCGCTGACGCGGCCGGACAGCGGATCGACGCGCGTCGCGAACAACACGACGGCGCCGATGCCCAGCAGGCTGAACCCCGTGGCAATCCAAAGCCAGACCATGTTTCACTTCAAATCGTTGAACTTGCGATAGTACGCGCGATTCGGCGCGGCCGCCGCGCAACCCATGATCGCGGCCCCGACTATCGCGTAGGCCCATGACGATACGGTGTAATCTCGTCGGAAACCATCACGCGCGATGTCGCGAGGAGCGCCGATGCTGCCCGATGCCGACGATTACCCTGCCCTGCTCGAGCGCTTCGCCTGGCGCATTCCCGAGCGCTACAACATCGGCGTCGACGTCTGCGATCGCTGGGCCGACGGCAGCGGCCGCCTGGCGCTGATCGACGAACGCGAGGACGGCTCCGTCACGCACTATACGTTCGACGACTTGAAGGCGGCCTCCAATCGCCTCGCCAACAGCTTCGCGCGCGCCGGCATCGGGCGCGGCGAGCGGATCGGCATCTTCATCCCGCAAGGCCCGCAAACCGCCATCGCCCACCTGGCCGCCTACAAGGCCGGCGCGATCGCGGTGCCGCTGTTCGCGCTGTTCGGCGCCGACGCGCTCGAATTCCGCCTGGCCGACAGCGGTGCCAGCGCGCTGGTCACCGACCGCGCCGGCGCCGCCAAGATCGCGCCGCTGCGCGCGGCGCTGCCGGCGCTGCACACGGTCTACTGCATCGACAGCGGCAGCGACGACGCGCCCGAAGGCACGCTGCCCTTCGAGGCGGCGCTGGCCGCCGAATCCGAGCACTACACGCCGGTCGACACGCTCGCCGAGGACCCGGCCGTGATCATCTACACCTCGGGCACCACCGGCAAGCCGAAGGGCGCACTGCACGCGCAGCGCGTGCTGCTCGGCCACCTGCCCGGCGTGGAGATGTCGCAAAACGGCTTTCCACGCGGCGCGCGCGTGTTCTGGACGCCGGCCGACTGGGCCTGGATCGGCGGCCTGCTCGATGTGCTGCTGCCGGCCTGGCATCACGGCGTGACGGTGCTCGCGCGCCGCTTCGAGAAGTTCGACGGCGAGGCCGCCTTCGCGCTGATGGCGCGCCACGGCGTGACGCACGCCTTCCTGCCGCCGACCGCGCTGAAGCTGATGCGAAGCGCGCAGCGGCCACCGCAAGCGCAGGCGCTGCGGCTCGTCTCGGTCGCCAGCGGCGGCGAGTCGCTCGGCGCCGGCCTGCTCGACTGGGGCCGCGAGGTGTTCGGCGTGACCATCAACGAGTTCTACGGCCAGACCGAGTGCAACATGGTGCTGTCCTCGTGCAGCCGGCTGTTCGCGCCGCGCGCCGGCGCGATCGGCAAGGCCGCGCCGGGCCATCGCGTCGAGATCGTCGACGCGGCGGGGCAGCCGGTGCCGGCCGGCGTGGAAGGCAATATCGGCATCCGCGCGCCCGATCCGGTGATGTTCCTCGGCTACTGGCGCAACCCCGGCGCGACCCGCGACAAGTTCGCCGGCGACTACCTGCTCAGCGGCGACCGCGGCGTCGCCGACCCTGACGGCTTCATCCGCTTCGTCGGCCGCGACGACGACGTGATCACCAGCGCCGGCTACCGGATCGGTCCCGGGCCGATCGAGGACTGCCTGCTCAAGCATCCGGCGGTGCGCATGGCGGCCGTGGTCGGCGTGCCCGATGCGACGCGCACCGAGATCGTCAAGGCCTTCGTGGTGCTGCAGCCCGGCGCCGAGGCCGGCGCGGCGCTGGTCGGCGAATTGCAGCAGCATGTGCGCACCCGCCTGGCGGCCCATGAATACCCGCGCGCGATCGCCTTCGTCGACAGCCTGCCGATGACGGCGACCGGGAAAATCATCCGGCGCGCGCTGCGCGAGTCGTGAGCCGGACGGGCGAGACGGCGGATCGGCTAGAATCGCGGCTGATCCCGTGGCCCGCGATCCCCGCGATCCGGCACCGATGGCGTCCCGACGGCGGCGAAACGTTCCCAGGCTCCCGGGTTCGTATCTTCGAGCACCGCGAGGCGCGCCACCGCCACGGCCATTGCCCCCAGCCTCCATCACCATGAGTTCACCGAATCCTCCCGCGGCCGGCGCAGCGCCGAGCGCGCTCTATACCCAACTGCTCGGCGAGACCGCCAAGATCGACTGGTGCGACCTCGAGCGCTTCTTCGCGCAGGGCAAGCTGTTGTCGGTCGCGCGCGAGCTCGACCTGGTCAGCGTGGCCGAGGCGATCGCCGCCGACCAGGCCGAGCAGGTCGCGAGCTGGCTCGCCGCCGGCCACGTCGCGCGCATGCCGAGCGAGACCGCCCAGGACTACGCGAGCCGCAATCCCGAGCTGTGGGCGGTGGTGGTATCGCCCTGGGTCTGCGTGCAGGAACGCGCCTGAGCCGCGCGATGCCCGCCTCCCCGCCTTCCCCCTCGCACGCCGCTGCCACGCACGCCGGCGCCGCGCCTGAGCGGCCGCCGATCAGCCATCGCGGCGTGCTCGGCCTGGCGGTGCCGATCGTGCTCGCCAACCTGACCCAGCCGATCCTCGGCGCGGTCGACACGGCCGTGGCCGGCCATCTCGACGGCCCGCAGGTGCTGGGCGGCGTCGCGCTGGGCAGCGTGTTCTTCGGCTTCGTCTACTGGGGTTTCGGCTTCCTGAGGATGGGCACCACCGGGCTGGTGGCGCAGGCCTTCGGCGCGGGCGACCTGGCCGGCGTGCGGCTCAACCTGCTGCGCGCGCTGGCGCTCGCGGCCGCGCTCGGCCTGGCCGTGCTCGCGCTGCAGGGGCCGCTGAGCTCGATCGGGCTCGGCCTGCTGGGCGGCAGCGAAGCGGTCCGGGCCAATGCGCAGGCCTATGTGGCGGCACGCATCTGGGCCGCGCCGTTCGCGCTCGCCAACTACGCGATCCTCGGCTACCTGCTCGGCCTGCAGCGCGTGCGGCTGGGCCTGCTGTTGCAGGCCCTCATCAACCTGGTGAACATCGCCGCGGTGCTGCTCTATGTCTATCGACTCGACGGCGGTGTCGCCGGGATCGGCGCGGCCACCGCCACCGCCGACCTGGCCGGCTTCGTGTTCGGCGCCGCGCTGCTGGCCTGGCGCCGCACGCGCGGGCTGGGGCTGCCCAGCCGCGCCGAATTCTTCGAGCGCACGGCCCTGAAGCGGCTGGTGGCGCTCAACCGCGATATCTTCGTGCGCACGCTGTGCCTGCTGTCGGCCTTCGGCTGGTTTGCCCATCTCGGCGCGCGGCTGGGCGACGCGACGCTGGCCGCGAACGCGCTGCTGCTCAATTTCCAGACCTTCATGGCCTATGCGCTGGACGGCTTCGCGCACGCGGCCGAGGCGCTGGTGGGCGCGGCGGCCGGCGCGCGCGATCGCGCCGGCTTCCGGGCCGCGGTGCGCGTGACGCTGCAATGGGCGATCGGCTGCGCGCTGGCCTTCTCGCTGGCCTATGCGCTGGGCGGCGGCTGGATCGTCGCGCAACTGACCGACCAGCCGGCCGTGCGCGAGATCGCCGGCCACTTCCTGCCCTGGGCGGCCGTGATGCCGCTGATCTCGGTGTGGGGCTTCCTGCTGGACGGCGTGTTCATCGGCGCCACCGAAACGCGCACGCTGATGGTGGCGATGGCGATCTCGTTCGCGGTGTTCGTCGCCGCCACCTTCGCGCTGGCCGGCCCGCTCGGCAACCACGGCCTGTGGCTGGCGCTGTCGATCTTCATGATCGCGCGCGGCGTGACGCTTTCGCTGCGGATGCCGGCGCTGGCGCGTCGTATCGGCGGCTAGACGCGCCAGCGCCGAAGCCTGGAGCTTCGACTCACCGGCCCGCGCATCGGCACTTCGGCCGGGTCGGCCGGCTTACTGCGATGCCGGCGCGGCCGGCGCTTCCAGCATCGAGGGCGGCGTCATGTCGGTCGGCACGCCGTGATAGTCGGCCGGATCCTGCGGCGGCGGCTTGTGATGATTCGCGCCGGAAGGATTGGGATCGCCCACGCAGCCGGCGAGCATCGCCGCGACCAGCGCGGCCAGAATGAAACGGGACATCCGTCACCTCGAAAAAGTCGGAACGGCACGATGCAGCCGCATCGCGCGATCGACGGAGTCTAGCGGAAAGCAGCGGCCGGCGTCGGACCCTGCCCGCCCGCGCCGGCGGATTGACTATCATGAAGACATGGCGCTGAGCATTTCCAGGAGGGCTGCCATGAACGTCGAATCGATCGCCGGCCTCGTCGGCCTGGGTATCGGCCTGATCATCCTGATCGGGCTGTCCATCTTCGAATCGCGCGAATACCGCCGCGAGCATCATGGCGAGGGCCGGATCCATCACTGGCTCGCCGCGCATCACCTGCTCGACTGGCGGCACCGCCACTGATCTAAATCGCGCCCGCCGCCCGGCAATCGGCGCACCACAAAAAACAACGGCACGACGATCGTCTCGTCGTGCCGTTGCTTGCGGCTTGCCGCCGCTCGCGCGGACCGGCTGGCGAACGCTCAGGCCAGGAAGTGGCGGGCGTAGCGCGCGTTGATGTCCGACAGGCGGAACAGCGTCAGGAAATCGGCGCAGTTGAAGTCGGGATCCCAGGCCGGCGCGCCGCAGATCTTCGCGCCCAGGCGCAGATAACCCTTGATCAGCGGAGGCGGTGCGACCTTGGTGCCGGTCTGCAGCTCGTCCACCGGCAGCGGCGTGTGCGCAAAGGCGTGGTACTCGGGCGCCGTCAGCGAACCGCCGAGCGACTGGTAGAGGTTGGCCGCGTAGTGGCCGCCGTCGGCCATCGACACGCTCGCGCAGCCGAGCATGGTCTCGTAGCCGTTCTGCATCATGTAGGTGCCCAGGCCGCCCCAGAGCGCCATGATCACGGCGCCGCTGCGGTAGTCGCGATGCACGCAGGAGCGGCCCACCTCGACCATCTTCGAGCGCAGGTGCGCCAGGCGCGACAGGTCGAACTCACCTTCGGCGTAGAGGCGGCCGATGCGAGCGGCCTGGTGCGGCGGCAGCACGCGATAGGTGCCCACCACCTTCAGCGTGTCCAGGTCGCGCACCAGCAGGTGGTCGCAGTAGGCATCGAAGGGATCGACGTCGAGACCGGCCGGGCCGCTGACCGCGGCGCCCATCTCGTCGGCGAACACGCTGTAGCGCAGGCGCTGCGCCTCGCGCAGTTCGTCCTCGGTACGCGCCCAGGCGGCGCGCAGGCGGAATTCGGAGGTGACCGTTTCGGCCGCGCGCGGCAAACGGCGACGCGACTGGTCAAGCGGGAGCGAAGCAAATGGGAGCGTAGGCGTCGGCAGATCTCGCATCAGGCTTTCCTGGTCGTAAGGAATGGAACGACATGGTCGCCAATGTAGTAACCGGCCGTGACGCTTGCGTGGCGAATCGGTGTCAATTGGGTGACATGTCGTCCAAATGACTTTAGCAGAAAGTCGGAAGAAAGATACTTTGGCTCTCTCAGACCAGCTCGGGCGATAGTGCGGCACGCAGGCTGGCCTGTCCGCCGCCCTCGCGGGAACGACTCTGCAGCCAGATCAGGCCGCCCTTTTTCAGCGACCAGCTGTCGTCGCTGCCGGCCAGCAGGCGCGCGGCGACCGCGCCGAGCGTCGGCTGGTGGCCGACCACCACCACCGTGGGCGCGATGCCCTCGGGCCAGCCGGCGGCGGCCAGCACTTCGGCCACGCCGCCGCCCGGCGCCAGCTCGCGCACGGTGCGGTACTGGTCGGTCAGCGCCTCGACCGTCTGCACGGTGCGCACGGCCGGGCTGGCCAGGATCACCGCGCTGCTCTCGAGCCGCAGCTTGAGCCATTTCGCGACCGCCTGCGCATCGCGGCGCCCGCGCGCGGTGAGCTGGCGTGCCAGGTCGCTGGCGGCGTAGTCCTCGGCTTCGGCATGACGCCACAGAATCAGGTGCATCGCGATGCCTCCTTGCGGGGTTGCCAAAGGTCCATGCTAGCGCGGCTTCGATGACATCTGTACGAGGGATTGACCCGAGTGCGCCGATGATGCACAATCTCTGGCTCGTCGGAGCGTAGCGCAGCCTGGTAGCGCATCTGATTTGGGATCAGAGGGTCGTAGGTTCGAATCCTATCGCTCCGACCAAAGGAATCAAGGGGTTACATGCCACAAGCGTGTAACCCCTTTTTCTTTTCCGACTTCGTGTAGGCGCTGTGTAGGCATTTCCATTCAACTCAAATGCCACTCGCCACAACATCATCCCCTGTAGCGTCGCGCGCGATTTGGCACCGAGCCGACCGAGCGCTTCGCAGGCTATTTGGCCCGCCCGGCTGCCGCCTCAATCTCCTCCGTATCCCAATGACCCCGTCGCATCGCCTCGGCCAGCATTCCAAGCGTCAGTGGCATCCGCTCGGGGCCGCGCGCACGCTTTGAGAACAGCCCGACGAAGAATCCAGCGACATCAAGGCTCTCCGGCCCAAAATATCGGCTGTAGGGGAACTCCTTGACAGAGATATCAAACCGCTCCACCCACTTATCGATAAATTCGACAGCATCCAGGCCAGTCATGCGCAGGTCCGCGTCGAGCGTCGTTTCGGGCCGAAGCGTCAGCTTCCCGCCTAAAAGCGGTCGCCCCAGCTCCTCGCGGGCGAAGTCTTCGAGTTGCTGCCAGTTGGGATCCACCATGTCAAAGCACCCGATCTTCCGGTTTCACAATGTGGTTATCGGTGGATACGGAACGCTCCATGATCAAAAAGACGTCCCGAGCCAATAGGACAGTCCCGACGACCGGTACCGCTCGGCCGACGAATGCGCCGGCACTCCTCGTCATTGCAATGCGGACTCCAAGGGCTCCGCCCTTCGTCAACGTTGGCAAACGCCGCGCGAGCCGTAATGGGAGCAGTTTCCGCGCAGCGAGGGATGCGACTGACGTTCCTTCTACCGCGCCACCGACTTTCCCCGAGACGGGGACGTCGTTCTGGCCGAGCAAGATGGCCGCAGCCGACGCGAGATCGTCCAGCCCGAGTTGTTTGCGGGTTTCGTTCAACGCGATCCAGACGAATACTTCCGGGGGTGAAAGATTCTGTCGATGGTCGTATGTGTATCGGTTTTCGCTCATTGACCTTCTCTGAAACAGCGGGACGTTGCTCTCTCAACGTGTGCCAAAACTCCCGCGAAGCCGATACTTTAACGCACCGCCCAGAACAAACCGCCGCTGCAACCCGCATCCCAATTCGTGATCTTCTGCAGTGGCCTATCCTTTGCCGGCACGCGCCCACAAAGCGAATCGGCGAAAGCCTGGTCCTCTATGTCGACGAACGTCACCTCGACGGGCTCGTCGCGCAGTACGGCCACAACGGCCTCACGCCGGCAAGATAGGCGACCGAGTACCGTCGCAGCATATCGGCGGTGACCTTGGCAGCAGACCCCAGCCGGCCGCTGCCACGCCCTCTCATCGATCCGGTTTCATCCGAATCAATATTCGCCTTTCAAAACAGATGCGGATCGACTTCCGACATCCATCAATTTGAAAGAAAGAATCTTTCCAAATCGCCGCTGAAGCCCGCCGTTCCAAGCGCGAATATTATGTTTTTCATCGCGAATTGATACGTTATATCATCTCGATCCCGAACATTAAGAACTCGCTGCCGGTGCGCGCCGTGCCGCACACCAGTGCCCGCCATCCATGACCACACCGACTCCGATCTCGCGTGCCGTGCTGCTCGCTTTCCTTGCATTCGCCTCTCTCGATGCCAACGCGCAGAGCCCGACCGGCACCGTCGACAATGGCACGCTCCCGGACGCGGCAAACACGGCGCCGGCCACCGAGCAGAAACTCTCCGTCGTCAACGTGACGGCGAAGCGGCTCGACGATGCACGCAATGGCCTGCTACCGGAAACCGGCAGCAGCGTCTACCGCATCACGAGCGAGGACATCGATGCGATGCCGCAAGGCGCGGACACCCCGCTCAACCGCGTGCTGTTGCAGGCGCCGGGGGTGGCCAACGATTCATACGGACAACTGCACGTTCGCGGCGATCACGCGGACCTGCAGTACCGTATCAATGGCATCCTGATCCCTGAACCGATCAGTGGCTTCGGCCAGGCGCTCGACACACGCATCATCGACCACGTGAACCTGCTGACGGGCGCCCTGCCGGCTGAATACGGCTACCGCACCGCCGGCATCGTCGACATCCATACGAAATCGGGCGACGAGCTCGGCAATGGCGGGTCGATCGACGTGTTCGGCGGAAGCCACCAAACGCTGAAGACCAGCGCCGACGTGTACGGCACGAAGGGCGCTCTGAGCTATTACTTCACGGGCTCGCTGGGCGTGAACAATCTCGGCATCGAATCGCCCACCTCGTCATCCAGCCCGCTTCACGACCACACGCGCCAGGGCGATGCGTTCGGGTACCTGTCCTACGTGCTCACCCCACAAACGCGTTTGAGCCTGATGTTCGGCACCACCTCGAATCAGTTCGAGATTCCGAACACGCCCGGACTGACGCCCAATTTCTCGCTGGCAGGCAACTCGGGCTTCAATTCGGCCAACCTGAATGAAACGCAGTCCGAACTGAACAACTTCGCCGTGGTCGCCCTGCAAGGCACCAACGGCGCGGCGCTCGACTACCAGGTCGCATTCTTCACGCGCTACACACGCACCCAGTTCAACCCCGACCCGATCGGCGACTTGCTCTACAACGGGGTGGCCTCCCAGGATTTTCACAGCGACGTGGCCAACGGCATTCAGGCCGACACCACCTACCGCCTGAGCGATCACCATACGCTGCGCGCGGGCCTGTTCCTGCAGCAGGAGCACGCGCAATTCCGCGACAATGTCTCGGTGTTCCCCGCCGACGACGACGGCAATCAAACCTCCGACGTACCCTTCTCCGTTGCCAACGCGAGCGGCAAGACCGGCTACCTGTATAGCGCGTACCTGCAGGACGAGTGGAAGATCAATTCGCGCCTGACGATCAACTACGGCGTGCGATACGACGGCATGGACCAGTACGTCACCGCCAACCAGTTGAGCCCGCGCATCGGCCTGGTGTTCAAGGTCGCCGATGGCACCACGCTGCACGCCGGGTATTCTCGCTACTTCACGCCCCCCTCGTTCGAACTCGTGTCGAGCTCGACGATCGGCAGCTACGCAGGCACCACCAATGCCAGCGCCGTCACACAAAACGACCCGGTGCAGCCGGAGCGCGACGATTATTTCGATCTTGGCGTGATCCAGCAGGTGGGTTCGGACCTCACGCTCGGTATCGACGGCTACTACAAGAAGGCCCATAACCTGCTGGACGAAGGACAGTTCGGCAGCGCGCTGATCTACACGCCGTTCAACTACGAGTACGGCCGCGTGTACGGACTCGAGCTCACGGCAAACTACAGGCATCGCAACCTGTCCGCCTATCTGAACGTGGCCTTGAGCCGCGCAATGGGCAAGAACGTCACGTCGGCGCAGTTCAATTTCGATCCCGACGAACTGGCTTACATCTCGAACCATTGGGTCAACCTCGATCACGACCAGCGTGTGACGATCTCGTTCGGCAGCGCCTATACATGGCACCAGACGACCTTTTCGTTCGACGGCATTGTCGGCAGCGGCCTGCGCGAGGGCTTCGCGAACACCGGCAAGCTGCCGTGGTACGAGCAAGTGGATCTGTCGGTGTTGCAGCGCATGAACCTGCCGTGGATCGGCAAGGTGGATGGACGTGTCGTGCTGGTCAATGCGTTCGGCGATTCGTATGCGTTGCGCGACGGGTCGGGCATCGGGGTCTTCGCGCCGCAGTACGGCCCGTACCGTGCCGTCTACGCAGGCTTCACCAAGTACTTCTGACGCGACAAGCCGGCCGTTTCGATGCGGCGGCATTCCTTGCGATTGTTCCGGGACGCAAGCTTCCCGGATCCGGTCCCATGCGAGCGGCGCTCGGCGTGATCGAGCGGGCTCGCTGACTCCAGCGCAGCCACCCGGCTGACCTGTCCTCAGGGCAGCGGTGCTGCTCCCGCCACGTCACGGGCCGTTGCGGCCCGCCTCCCCCCGCGGATCAGTTCGACCCTGTCGACGCTCGGCATGGCCAGGTCCGATTCGTTCGACCGACCGATTTAAGCGCTATGCTGTCACGCCGCCAGGAGCGCCGCCGCGCCCCGGCGCTTGATCCATGCCCCCCAGGACCTTCCATGCCGGACACCGCTCCCCGCGCCGCTCGCATCACCCCGCTGCTGGCCCTGCTCCCCTTCCTGCGCCCCTACGCGGGACGCTGGGCGCTGGCCTTCCTGGCCCTGGTGACCTCGGCCGGCGCGACGCTGGGGCTGCCGGTGGCGTTCCGCTACCTGATCGACCGCGGCTTCGCGAGCGGCGAGCGCGTGCATATCGACCGCTACTTCATCGCGCTGTTCGTGGTCTCGCTGATCCTCGCCGCCGCCACGGCTCTGCGCTTCTACTGGGTCTCCTGGCTCGGCGAGCGCGTCACGGCCGACCTGCGCCGCGCCGTGTACGACCACGTGATGCGCATGAGCCCGCAGTTCTTCGAGACCACCCAGACCGGCGAGGTGCTGTCGCGCCTCACCACAGACACCACCCTGATCCAGGCGGTCGTGGGCAGCAGCCTGTCGCTCGGCCTGCGCAACCTGCTGCTGGCGGTCGGCGGGGTGGCGATGCTGGTCACCACCAGCCCGGTGCTGTCGGCCTACATCATCGCCACCCTGGTCGTGGTGGTGGTGCCGATCATCACCTTCGGGAGGCGCGTGCGCAAGCTCTCGCGCGCCAGCCAGGACAAGGTGGCCAATGCCAGCGCGCTGGCCGGCGAGGTGCTCAACGCGATGCCTACGGTGCAGTCCTACACGCAGGAGATCCACGAGGCGCAGCGCTTCGGCGCGGCGGTGGAGAGCGCCTTCGATACCGCGCTCACGCGGATCCGGGCGCGCGCCTCGCTGACCGCCGTGGTGATCGTGTTCGTGTTCGCCGCCATCGTGTTCGTGCTGTGGCTCGGCGCGCAGGCGGTGCTGGCCGGGCGCATGACGGCCGGCCAGCTCTCGCAGTTCATCCTCTATGCCGTGTTCACGGCCGGCGCGGTGGGCGCCATCGCCGAGGTATGGGGCGACCTGCAGCGCGCCGCCGGCGCCACCGAGCGGCTGCTGCAGTTGCTGGCGGCGCGCTCGCCGGTCGAGCAGGCGGCCGAGACGACGGCGCTGCCCGCGCGCGGCGCCGGCATCCGCTTCGACGCGATCGGCTTCTCCTATCCCTCGCGCCCGGGCACCGCCACGCTGGCCGACTTCACGCTCGAGGTGCGCCCCGGCGAGCATGTCGCGCTGGTCGGGCCGTCGGGCGCCGGCAAGACCACCCTGTTCCAGTTGCTGCTGCGCTTCTACGATCCGCAGTCGGGCCGCATCCTGATCAACGGCGTGCCGACCAGCCAGGTGCCGCTGGTCGACTTGCGCCGGGCGATCGGCATCGTGCTGCAGGAATCGGTGATCTTCTCGGGCAGCGTGCTCGACAACATCCGCTACGGCCGGCCCGACGCGAGCCTGGCCGAGGTGCAACGCGCCGCCGGCATGGCTGCCGCCGCCGGCTTCATCGAGCAGTTGCCGGAAGGCTATGACACCTTCCTCGGCGAGCGCGGCGTGCGCCTGTCCGGCGGGCAGCGCCAGCGCATCGCGATCGCGCGCGCGATCCTCAAGGATCCGCCGATCCTGCTGCTGGACGAGGCCACCAGCGCGCTCGACGCGGCCAGCGAGCGCCTGGTCCAGACCGCGCTGGACAACGCCGCGCAGAATCGCACCACCCTGGTGATCGCGCATCGGCTCGCCACGGTCCAGCAGGCCGACCGGATCGTGGTGCTCGACCACGGCCGCATCGTCGCCCAGGGCCGGCATGCCCAGCTGCTCCAGCACTCGCCGCTCTACGCGCAACTGGCGGCGCTGCAGTTCGGCGCGACGCCGCTGGACGAGAACCGCGAGCCACCGCCGGCCGAAACGGCGCCCGCATGAATCCGCGGCGCCAACGCGCCCGGCGATTCAGGGCGTCTGGATCCCCCGCGCATTGACGCGGATCCGGTACAGCGAACTCGAGGCCGCGATGAACATCTCGTCGCGATTCACGCCGCCGAAGGTCAGGTTGGCGACCTTCTCCGGCACCGCGATCAAGGCCAGCTTCGTACCATCCGGATGAAACACCTGGATGCCGATCGCGCTGCTGGTGAACACCCAGCCCCGGCTGTCCAGGCGGAAGCCGTCGGCGAGCCCCTCGCCCTCGGCGATGGTGGCGAAGATGCGCGGCCTGACCAGCGAGCGCCCGTTCACCACCTCGAACACGCGGATGTTGTGGAAGCCCTTGTCCTCGTAGGGAACCATCGAGGTGTCCGATACGTAGAGCAGCGACTCGTCCGGCGAGAAGGCCAGCCCGTTCGGGCAGATCAGCAGGTCGGTCATCACGTCGAGGGTGCCGTCGCGCGGATCGAAGCGGAACACGTAGCGGCCCGGCAGCTCCTGCTCGGCCTGGTGGCCCTCGTAGTCGGACAGGATGCCGTAGGGCGGATCGCTGAACCAGATGGTGCCGTCGCGCTTGACCACCACGTCGTTGGGCGAATTGAGGCGGCGGCCGTGATAGTTGTCCACCACGATCTCGTCGTGCGTCTCGCTCAGGTCGCGCCCGAAGCGCGTGCGCACCAGCGCGCGCTGGCCATGCGAGCAATGCAGCAGGCTGCCGTCGGCCTCGCGGAAATGGCCGTTGGTGTATTCGACCTGGTCGCGCCACACGCTCGCGCCCGTCTCGGGATGCCAGCGCATCATGCGGTTGTTGGGGATGTCGCTCCACAGCACCGAGCCGTCCTCGTGCATCCAGACCGCGCCCTCGGACCAGATGCAGCCGCTGGCCAGTTGCTCCAGCTCGGCGCCCGGCGCGAGCAGGTCGCGCGCACGTTCGTCGTAGATCTCAATGACTTCCTGTTTCATCGGCTTTCCTAGAGAGATTTGCGTTTTTCGGTCAGGGCCACCACCGCCACGATGATGATGCCGGTCAGCACGGTGCGCAGCCCGGCGCTGGCGCCGGCCGAATTCAGCAGCGCGACCAGCAGGAACATGAACAGCGCCGCGCCCCACACGCCGCCCAGCGAAGCCCGGCCGCCCGACACCGAGGTGCCGCCGATCACCACCACCGCCACCGTCAGCAGCAGGTACTCGTTGCCCTGGTCCAGCGAATTGCCGCCCGAGAAGGTCGCGATCAGGCAGCCGGTCAGCCCGGCCAGCGCGCCGCAGATCACGTAGGTCAGCCAGACGTGGAAATCGGTCCTGACGCCGGCCAGCCGCGCGGCATTGGTGTTCTGGCCGAGCGCGGCGAGCGCGCGGCCGTACAGCGTGCGCGTGAGCAGCAGCCAGGCCAGCAGCGTGAGCGCGATCGCGAAGATCGAGAACAGCGGCAGCCAGCCGATGCGCACCACCATCATCTGCGCCAGCAGCGCGGGCGGCGGCGTGCGCACGCCGCGCCCGTAGGCGATCGCGCAGGACAGCACGATCAGCGCGCTCGACAGCGTGGCGATGATGGGCGGAATCCGCAGGAAGCGGATCAGCACGAAGTTGAAGCCGCCCACCACCGCCCCCGACAGCAGCGCCACCGCGATGCCCGGCACGATCATGCCGTTGGCGCCGTTCATCACGCTCATCGACAGCGCCCCCGACAGCGCGATCACCGAGGGAATCGACAGGTCGATGTTGCCGGGGCCGCTGGTGATCACCAGCATCTGCCCCAGCGAGACCAGCACGGTGAAGGTCGAGAAGCTCAGCGCGGTGCTCAGCAGCGGGCCCAGGCTCGGGCCGCCCTTGCCGGCGTTGAACAGGGCGGTGGCGACCAGCACCAGCGCGGTGGCGATCCAGGCGCTGAGCCAATGCCGGCCGCCCGGCGCGCGCGGCATCTTGCGTTGCACGGTATTCATGCCGGCCTCCCCGGGCGCGCGACCACGGTGCGCAGGCTCAGGGCGACGATCAGGATCACGCCCTGCATCGCCACCTGCCAGTCCGACGACACCTCGTAGAAGTTCAGGAACGAGGTGGCCAGGGTCATGCTGAGCGCGCCGAACACGCTGCCCAGCGCGAACACCTTGCCGCCGACGAATTCCCCGCCGCCCAGGATCACGCCGGCGATCGAGATCAGCGTGAAGCCGGAAGCCTGGTTGGCGTCCGCCGAGGTGGTCTGGCCCAGCATCAGCAGGCCGGCGACGATGCCGAACAGGCCCGCCAGCGCATACACGCCCATCCGGATCGCCAGCGCCGAATGACCGCTGCGCTGGATCACGCGCGGATTGCCGCCGAGGCCGCGCACGATGGTGCCGAACACGCTGACGTTGAAGATGAAATAAGCGATCAGCGCGCCGACGATGGCTACCAGCACCGGCAGCGGAATCAGCGGCGAATGCCAGGACAGCAGGTCGACCAGGGCCTGGGGCGCCTCGCCGCCGGGGCTGGGCACCAGCAGCAGCGCGCAGCCGAGCCAGACGAAGGACATGCCGAGCGTCACCACGATCGCCGACAGCCGGCGCAGCTCGATCAGCGCGCCGCACAGCGCGTAGGCGGCGATCGCCAGCAGGTAGAGCAGGATCGCGAGCCAGGGCGAGGACGGCAGCACGATCGCGCCGATCGCCGCGTTCATCGACACGAAGGGGCCGATCGACAGGTCCAGGTCGCCGATCGAGATGAACATCATCTGCGCGAGCGTGGCGAAGATCAGCGGGATCGCCGAGCCCAGCAGCAGGGTCAGCCCCATGTAGGACAGCGACATCGGCTGGTTCCTGACGATCAGCGCCAGCAGCACCACGAAGGTCAGGGCCGACAGCAGCCGCGACGCGGGAAAGTGAATGCGTTTCATGCGGCCGCCTTGAAGGAAAGACGCAGCACCTCGGCCTCGCTCAGCTCGTCGGCCGAGATCTCGCCGACGATTTCGCCCTCGTTCATCACGTAGATGCGGTCGCAGTGGTACAGCTCCTCGAACTCGGTGGTGTACCAGAGGAAGGTGCGCCCCTCGTCGGCCTGCGCGCGGACGATGCCGTAGACCTCGTGCTTGGTGCCGATGTCGACGCCGCGCATCGGGTCGTCCATCAGGATCACCGAGGCGTCGGTGCCGAGCGCGCGCGCGAACAGGATCTTCTGCTGGTTGCCGCCCGACAGCGAGTCGATCGGCAGGCTCGTGTCGGGCGTCTTCACCTTCAGCGTGTTCACCCATCGCGCCACGCGCCGCTCCTCCTCGCGAAACGAGATCAGGCCGCCGCGCACGCAGTCGCCGAGCCAGGACAGGCTCATGTTGCGCGCGATCGACCACAGCCCGAACACGCCGTCTCCCTGCCGGTCGCCGGCCACGAAGGCGGTGCGCGCCTGCCGCCGGTTGCCCTGCCGGTCGGCGCGGCCTTCGCGCAGCGCGTGGATCAGCTTGAGCAGGCGTGTCTGGCCGTGCCCGGCCAGGCCGGCGAGGCCCACCACCTCGCCCTCGAAGGCCTCCAGCGCGGCGCCGCGTTCGCCGAGCCGCGCCTTGATGCGCGGCACGCCCGAGGCGGCCGCCGCGCGGCTCGCGCGGGCGCCGCGCTCGACATGCCCGAGCTCGTGCCCCATCGCCGCGACCAGCCGCTCCACGCTGGTCTCGGCGGTCGCGCTCTCGTAGACGAGCCTGCCCTCGCGCATCACCACCACGCGATCGCTGCGCTCCATCACCTCGTGCATCTTGTGCGAGATCAGGATGCAGATGCCGCCGCCCTGCACGAAGCTGCGCAGGTAGTCGAGCAGTTGCGTGGCCGAGTATTCGTCGAGCGAGGAGGTCGGCTCGTCGAGGATCACCAGCCTGAGCGGGTAGTCGCCCGGCGTGAAGGCCATCGCGATCTCCACCATCTGGCGCTTGGTGATCGGCAGCGATTCGATCAACTGGCCGGGCGCGAGGCCATGGCGCGGGAAGATCCGGTCGAGCGTCTCGATCAACTGCCGGCCGGCGGCCACGCGCCAGCGCAGGCCCTTGCTGCGTGCCGCGCGCAGGCGCATGTTCTCGGCCAGGCTCAGGTTCGGGCACAGCGACAGCTCCTGGAACACGCAGCGGATGCCGTGCCGCATCGCCTCGTGGGTGTTCCATTGCGCTCCGATCTGCTGGCCGTCCACGTACAGCGTGCCCGCGTCGTTGCGGAACACGCCGGCCAGGATGTTCATCAGGGTCGACTTGCCGGCGCCGTTGTGCCCCATCACCCCGACGCACTCGCCGGGATGGAACGACAGCGTGGCGGCGTCGAGCGCGCGCACCACGCCGAAGGTCTTGCCCAATGCCTCGGTGCGGATGAATGCCGTTTGCGCAAGGGAAACCATGCGTTCTCCATTCGCTGGACCGGCGCCGCGCGCGGCGCGCGCAGGCCGATCCTCGGTCGCGGACCGATCAGTTGGCGGCGTGCTGCCTGACGTAGTCGAGCACTTCCTGGCGCGTGAAGGTCTGGTCGTAGACGCCGCCCTTGGGCGTGGCCGCCAGCGATTTCTCCAGGTCGCCCTGCGAGACCACCGCGATCGGCAGGCTCACCTCCTTGGGCAGCTTGTTGCCGGCCAGCAGTTGCTGCGCGTACCAGAACGCGAAGGTCGCCACGCCCGGCACGATCGAGGCCGACTGCGTCTCGTAGCCGTTCTTGTCGTGCTCGCTCTTCCAGAGCGCCAGCTCGTCGTAGCGATTGCCCATGTAGATCACCGGCAGCTTGCGCCCCGCGTCGAGGAAGGCGCGCGCGGTGCCGGCGCCGTCGCCGCCCTGGGTGGTGACGGCCACCACCTCGGGCAGGGTCGGCAGCAGCCCGGCCACCGCCTTCTGCGCGACGGTCTGCGTGTAGTCGCCGTTGACCGAGCCCACCACCTTGAATTCGGGGTATTGCTTGAGGCCGTCCGTAACGCCTTCGTGGATCTGGTTGTCCACCACGAAGCCGGCCAGCCCGCGCACCTCGAGCAGGTTGCCCTTGAGCTTGCGATTGTGGAAGTAGTCGAGCTCCATGCGGCCCATGCGCTTGAAGTCGATGCTGATGCGATAGGCGCAGGGCTCGGTGACGGTGCCGTCGAACGAGACCACCACGATGCCGGCGCTGCAGGCCTGGCGGACCGCGCCGTTGACGGCGCTCGGCGAGGCCGCGTCGATCACGATCGCCTGGTAGCCCTGGAGGATCAGGTTGCGGATCTGCTGGGATTGCTCGGTGGCCTGGTTCTGCACCGTGGTGAAGCTCGGCGCGGCCGCCACCAGTTTGTCGGCCACTGCCTGCTTGCTGACCTTGTCCCAATCCTGCAGCATCTGCTGGCGCCACGAATTGCTCGCGAACGAGTTCGAGAAGGCGATCTTCATGCTGCCGGTCGGCTTGCTCTGGGCCAGCGCCGCGCCACCGAACAGCATTGCGCCCGCGCCGAACAGGCAGGCGACCCATCGAGTCCTGTTGATTCCCATCGTCCGTCTCCGATATGTCGGGAAACGTGCGCGGGCCCGATTCGATGCCCGCTCGTTTCCGCTTTGCTTGCGTTTCAGAACATGTTCAGCATCGCTCGTCATCGCCGGCCGACGAAGTCGGGTCGACATGACGATCATGGACAGGAAGGTCGTTTGCCGCTGTCTCCACCATTTGCCCTTCCTGTCACGGCCATTCACCGTGGGGCATCGCATCCGGCAGGCTTGCAATCGAATCCGCCTTCACGCGGATTCGATTGGACATCAACCGAGAATTAATCGGTTACCGGTATCCGATTCGGGTGAGCCGAATGTAGCATGGGGTCAATGTGCGGACAAGACGGGATTTGCATGGCGCCTGGAGAATCTTTCCGAAAGGTCGAAAGCCGGTGGGCGCAAGCTTTCGGACTGCTATGGACAGCACGCGGGATGCGGCTGTTGTCCGAGCTTGCCCGCGTCGCGGCGCTTCGCTCGGGGAGCGCGTCGCGATGATCGCGGACGCCGATCGACGCGACGAGACGGAACGGTCCGGCCCGGTGTCAGGCGCGGGCGAAAGCGGCCGGCGATGGCGCGCGGCCACCGCCTGGGGCCCCGGCCTGCTGGCCGCGATCGCCGATACCGACGCGGGCAACATCGTCGTCGCCGCGCAATGCGGCATGCAATGGGGCTACCGGCTGCTGCCCGTGGTGCTGCTGTCGATCCCGGTGCTCCATGTCGTGCAGGAACTCGCGGCGCGGCTCGGCATCGCCACCGGCCATGGCCCTTGCGGGCTGATCGGCAAACACTTCGGGCGCGGCTGGGCGATCCTGGCAGCCGCCATGCTGGCGCTGGTCACCGCCGCCACGCTGATCACCGAGCTGACGGCCGTGGCCGGCATCGGCGAGATCCATGGCGTGGCGCGAGGGATCAGCGTGGCCATGGCCGCTGCCCTGATGACGCTGCTGGTGCTGTCGCGATCCTGGCGGCGCGTGGAGCGAATCGCCCTGGCGATCGGCTCGCTCGAGCTGGCGTTCTTCTACCTGGCCTGGCACAGCCATCCCGCGCTGGGCACGCTGGCCCGGCAGGCGATCGACTGGCATCCGGCCGGCCCCGGATTCGGCTGGGCGGCGGTGGCGCTGCTCGGCGCGATCTTCAGCCCGTCGATGCTCTTCTATCAACAATCGGCGATGAAGGGACGGTTCCGGCGCTGGGACGCCCTGCGCCAGCAGCGCCGGGAAACCCTCGTCGGCGCGGTGCTGACGCAATCGCTGACCGGCGCGGTGCTGGTGGCCAGCGCGGCCGTCGCGCAAGGCACGGGCGGCATTCGCCCGCTCGATTCGATCGCCGACATCAGCGCGATGCTGGCCTCGGCGCTGGGCCCGGTCGTCGGGCAGGCGGTGTTCGGCGCGGGCGTGCTGGCTGCCTCGATGGTGGCCGCGATCGTCGCCTCGCTGGCGATGCTGTCCGGTACCCGGGAATGTTTTGGACTCCACGGCAAACCGCGCAGCCCGGCGCCGGTCGCGCTGTACCTGGCCTGCCTCGCGGCCTGCGCCTGGTTCGTATGGCGTGCCCCCGATCTCGTCTCGCTGACGATGGACATCCAGGTCGCGACGGCCCTGACGCTGCCCCTGATCTTCGCCGTCCTCGCCCGGCTGGCGGTGACCGCCCTGCCGCCCGCGCTGCGCCTGTCGTGGCCGAGACGACTCGTGATCCTGACGATCCCCGCCCTGACCTGCCTGCTGGCCGTCATGGCCTGCCTGGCGCCCTGAGGCCGCGAATCGGCACGGCCCGCGTGCCGCGAACCCGATGCGGGTCGATCAGCGACGCCCCGGCGCGTGCTCCGCCAGCTCGGCCTCCACGAAATCGACGAAGGCCCGCACCTTGGCATTGAGCGCGGCGCGCTCGGCCACGCAGGCATAGATCTCCATCGGCTCGGATTCGGCCCAGGCGCGGCTGCGCGAGCGCGCCTCGAACAAGGGCAGCAGCTTGCCGGCGTCGATCAGCGGCTGCGCGACGAAGCTGGCGAGCCGCGCGATACCGCCGCCGCTGACGGCGATCTGCGCGAGCATGTCGATGTCGTCGCAGATGAAGGCCGGGTTCACGGTCGCCTCGAAACGCCGCCCGTCGCGCACGAAGCCCCATGGCAGGAAACGTCCGTCGGTCGGGTAGCGCAGCACCAGGCAGGCGTGTTCCTCGAGATCCTCGGGCGCGGCCGGCACGCCGGCGCGCGCCAGGTAGGCGGGCGAGGCGCAGAACACGAAGGGACGCGAGGCGATGCGCCGGGCCACCAGTCGCTCGTCGAGCTGCGCGGCGATCCGCAGGCTGAGATCGATGCCTTCGAGCCGGTGATCGATACGGCGGTCGGTGCTGATCAGCTCGACCGCGATGCGCGGATAGGCGGCCTGGAAGGCCGGCATCAGCGGCGCCAGCAGGTGGCGCCCGAAGGCGGCCGTGGTCGCCACGCAAAGCGGGCCGCGCGGCGCCAGCGCCTCGGTGGCCGCCGCCTGCGCCAGGTCGAGATCGCGCGGGATATGGCGGACCTTCTCGTAGTAGTGCGTGCCGCTTTCGGTCAGCGCCATGCTGCGCGTGGTGCGCGAGAGCAGGCGCACGCCGAGGTGGGCCTCGAGGCGCGCCAGGTTCTGGCTCACGGCCGCCGCGCTCATGCCGAGCGCGCGCGCCGCCGCCGCGATGCTGCCGTTCTCCACCACGCGGATGTAGCAATGGATCAGGCCGAGGAGATTGATCGCCATGCGCTTGTCGTCCCGGGAATCGATTCGTAATTTTCCCTTACGGATGAATCCGCTACAAGCCGGCTAGTGGCGCTGCCGCGCGCTTGCTACGCTGGCGCTTCCCTGAAACCCGACACGACGAGACCGCTTCGATGATTCCCGGCACGACTCCCGACATCGCACCCAAGACCTATCGTTTCCGCTTCCCCCGCCGTTCCACGCCCTACGTGTTCGCGCTCTACATGGCGACCATCATGGCCTTCCTGATGTGCCTGGTGATCACCTTCGCCGAATTCGGCCTGGACGCGCATTACATGGAAAACGTGAAGAATGCCTATCGGGTGGCGATGCCCTCGGCCTTCGTCTGCGTGCTGATCGTGAGGCCGCTGGTGGCGCGGCTGGTGGGCTGGACCGTGCATCCGCATTGAGGCGGTACCCCTCGCCCGATATCCCGTCCCATCAGCCGCTGCTGGCATAATTCGCCTGCAACCGCGCAATATCGATGGGACGTGACGAGACATGAACAGACAGGAAATGGGCGATCGAATCGCCGCTCGCCTCAGGCAGCATCTCGAGGCCTCGCGCCGGCAATGGCAGGCATCCACGCCGCTCAATCATTTCCACGTCGACGAGATACTGCCCGACGAAGTGGCAATGCGGATCCGCGAGGCGTTCCCGGCATCCTCGTCGATGATGCTGCGCAAGAGCCTGCGCGAGTTGAAATACGTCACGTCGCAGATGAACGAGCACGCCCCGTTGCTGGAGGAAATCACCTTCGCGTTCCAGCAGCCGGCGGTGGTCGAGGTGATCACCGAAATCACCGGCCTGCGCTCGCTGCAACCGGACGAGCATCTCTATGCCGGCGGCATCTCGATGATGGGGCACGGCCACTTCCTCAATCCGCACCTGGACAATTCGCACGACAAGGACCGGCAGCGCTACCGCGTGCTCAATCTGCTCTATTACGTTTCACCGGACTGGACCCTCGAGAAGGGCGGCAATCTCGAACTCTGGCCGAACGGCACCAAGGCCGAGCCGGTGACCGTGGTGAGTCGCTTCAACCGGCTGGCCGTGATGGTGACGAACCAGTATTCATGGCACTCGGTCTCGAAGAATCTCAGCGACGAGGCACGCTGCTGTGTCTCGAACTACTACTTCTCCGATCATCCGGTCGGCGACGACGACTACTTCCACCCGACCTCGTTCCGCGGCCGCCCCGACGAGCCGCTGCGCGACGTGGTGCTGCAAGCCGATGCGGCCCTGCGAGGAATGGTGCGCGCGGTGGTGCCCAAGGGCGTGGCCAGGACCAAGCACGTCTACAAGAAAGACTGACGCTCCCGGGCGATGGCCGCGATGGTTTTCATGCCATCGCGGCCCCCGCGAACGCGGCGCGCCGCAACGCCGCGATACCCGGGCTCAGGCCGCCTTGCCGCGATAGAGCCCGATGATCGAGGAGAAGTCCAGCCCACCCGAGCCCGCGGCGCTGTGCGCCTGGTACAACTGCTGCGCGAGCGAGCCGAGAAAGGCCGGCTGCCGTACCGACTTCGCGGCATCGGTGGCGAGCCCCAGGTCCTTCAGCATCAGGTCGGTGCCGAAACCGCCGGCATAAGCGCGCGAGGCCGGCGCCGTCTCCACCACGCCCGGGAACGGGTTGTAGGTGTCCGAGCTCCAGCAGCGCCCGGTCGAACGGTCGACGATGCCGGCCAGCACCTTCGGATCGATGCCGAGCGCCTCGCCCAGCGCCATCGCCTCCGAGACGCCCGCCATGCTGATGCCGAGGATCAGGTTGTTGCAGATCTTCGCCACCTGCCCCATCGACACGCCGCCGCAATCGATGATGTTGCGGCCCATCGCCGCCAGCAGCGGCTTCAAGGCCTCGAACTGCGCCCCTTGCGCGCCGACCATGAAGGTCAGCGTGCCGGCCGCCGCGCCGCCCGTGCCGCCCGATACCGGCGCGTCGACGAAGCGGTTGCCGCGCGCCTCGGCCGCCTGCGCCATGGCCTTGACGGTGGCCGGGTCGATCGTGCTGCAGTCGACGATCGTCACGCCCGGCGCGATGCCGGCCAGCACCCCGTCCTCGGCGCCGATCACGTGCCGCACGTGGGCCGCCGCCGGCAGCATGGTGATCACGCATTCGACGTCGCCGGCCGCTTCGCGGGGCGAGCCCGCGGCGCGCGCGCCGGCATCGACCAGCGCCTGGACCGCCGCCGCGTCGAGGTCGAACACGCGCAGCGCGTGCCCGGCCTTCAGCAGGTTGCGCGCCATCGGCGCGCCCATGTTGCCGAGCCCGATGAATCCGATCTTCATGATGTGCCTTCCTCGTGCCGGGCTCAGCGCAGGCTGATGGTGGTGTTGACGCCGTCGTTGACGGTGGCGTCGTCGAACCAGCGCGCGGTGACGGTCTTGGTCTGCGTGTAGAACTGCACCACCTGCTTGCCGTAGGGGCCGAGGTCGCCGAGCTTGGAGCCGCGCGAGCCGGTGAAGCTGAAGTACGGCACCGGCACCGGGATCGGGATGTTGATGCCGACCTGGCCGATGTCGATCTCGCTCTGGAACTTGCGCGCCGCCGCCCCGCTCTGCGTGAACAGGCCCACGCCGTTGCCGAACGGATTGGCGTTGACCAGGGCGATGGCCTCGTCGAGCGTGTCGACCGCGATCACCGCCAGCACCGGCCCGAAGATCTCCTCGGTATAGATGCGCATGTCGGTCTTCACGTCGGCGAACAGCGTCGGCCCGATGAAGTTGCCGGCCTCGTAGCCGGGCACCTTCACGTCGCGGCCGTCGAGCAGCAGGCTCGCGCCCTCGCTCAGGCCGGATTCGATCAGCTCCAGAATGCGCGCCTTGGCCGCCTTCGAGACCACCGGCCCGACATCGGTGCCGGCCTCGTGCCCGGCGTTCACCTTCAGCGTGCGCGCCTTGGCGGCCAGGTCGTGCACCCAGTCGCGCGCCGCGCCCACCAGCACCACCACCGAGGTGGCCATGCAGCGCTGGCCGGCCGCGCCGAAGCCGGCGCCCACCAGCGCGTTGAGGGTCTGCTCGCGATTCGCGTCGGGCAGCACCACCGCGTGGTTCTTGGCGCCCATCATCGACTGCGCGCGCTTGCCGTGCTCGCTGGCGAGCCGGTAGACGTGCGTGCCCACGCCGGTCGAGCCGACGAAGGACACCGCCTTCACGTGCCGGTGCGTGCAGAGCGCATCGACCGCCTGCTTGCCGCCGTGCACCACGTTGAGCACGCCCTTGGGCACGCCGGCCTCGATCGCCAGCCGGACCAGCTCCATGGTCGACAGCGGATCCTGCTCGGAGGGCTTCAGCACGAAGGTGTTGCCGCAGACGATCGCCATCGGGAACATCCACAGCGGGATCATGGCCGGGAAGTTGAACGGCGTGATGCCGGCGCATACGCCGATCGGCTGGCGCAGCGTGTAGGTGTCGACGCTGCCGGCCACGTTCTCGGCGAACTCGCCGAGTTGCAGCGTGCCGATCGAGCAGGCGTGCTCGACCACCTCGAGACCGCGGAAGATGTCGCCCTCGGCATCGGGCAGGGTCTTGCCCTGCTCGGCCGTCAGCACCTTCGCGATGCGCGGCATGTGCTCGCGCACCAGCGCCTGGAAGCGCAGCATCACGCGCACGCGGGCGCCCAGCGGCGTGTTCTTCCAGCTCGCGAAGGCCGCCTGCGCGGCCTCGATCGCCGCGTCGATCTCCTCGGCCGTGGCGAAGGGCACGCGCGCCAGCACCTGCTGCGTGGCCGGGTTGACGATATCGCGCCATTGCGTGCTGCGCGATTCGACGAACTCGCCGTCGATCAGCAGGGGCACGGTCTGCACGGCTGCTACGGGTTCCTGAATGACTGCGTTCATGCTCGACTCTCTCGGGTTGTCGGCGCGTCGGTTCGCGCCGGATGAGGGTTGTGCCGGGCCGGTATGCGCCGGCCGCGGCACGCTTATTCCTTGCCGTCGCGCAGGCAGGCGGCGCAGGCCAGCGCGATCACGCCCAACGCGATCATGTAGGCCACCACGTAGCGCGGGTCGCCCGCGCCCATCGCCAGCAGCGCGGTGGCGATCATCGGCGCGATGCCGCCGCCGAGCACGCCGGCGGCCTGCACGGACACCGAAATACCGCTGTAGCGCACCTGCGGCGGGAATTGCGCGGCGAAGAACTGCGATTCGGGCGCATAGAGGATCGGGAACACCACGCCGACGCCGAGCACCATCGCCCACCAGACCGTGACCGCGTGGCGCGTTTCCAGCATCAGGAAGAACGGCGCCGAGAACAGGCACATCAGCACCAGGCCGATCATGAACAGGCGCTTCTGCCCGACGAAATCGCTGACATAGCCGGCCAGCGGCATGGTGACGATCGACAGCGCCGCGCCGGCCGTGATCGCGTGCAGGATCTGCGGCTTGGGAATCGCCAGCTGGTTGGCGGCATAGGACAGCGCGAAGGCCACCACCAGGTAGAACCAGGTGTTCTCGGCGGTGCGCGCGCCGATGATCGCCAGCAGCGCGCGCGGATGGCGCGCGATCACCGTCACCACCGGCGACTTCACGCGCGCGTCGTCCTGCTTGAGCCGCTCGAAATCGGGCGACTCGGGCACCCGCGCGCGGATGTACCAGCCCACCACCAGCAGCACGAAGCTGGCCAGGAAGGGCACGCGCCAGCCCCAGGACAGCAGCGCCGGCTCGGGCAGGGTCGCGACCACCGCCATCGCGCTGGACGAGAGGATCAGGCCGAAGCCCACGCCGGTCTGCGGCAGGCTGCCGAACAGGCCCTTCTTGCCCGGCGGCGCGTGCTCGACCGCCATCAGCGCCGCCCCGCCCCACTCGCCGCCCACCGCCATGCCCTGGATGAAGCGCATCGCCACCAGCAGCCCCGCCGCCCAGTAGCCGATGCTCTGGAACGAGGGGATCAGGCCGATCGCCATGCTGGGGATGCCCATCATCAGCAGGGTGGCCATCAGCATCGACTTGCGGCCGATGCGGTCGCCGAAATGCCCGAACACGATGCCGCCCATCGGTCGGCCGATGAAGCCCACGCCGTAGGTGGCGAAGGCGGCCATGGTGCCGAGCAGCGGGTCCAGCGTCGGGAAGAAGATCTTGTTGAACACCAGCGCGGCGGCGGTGCCGTAGAGGAAGAAGTCGTACCACTCGATGGTGGTACCCGCCATGCTGGCCCAGCCAGCCACGACGTAGTCCTTCGCGGTCCGGCGCGTGGCCGGTGGCGCCGCGACGGCGCTCGAATGCAGGTCCATGGTGTCTCCGGTCTTTTGTCCAATCAGGGGAATCCCTATTGGGCGTCGCGCTTGGCGGCGACGTCCGGCCGAGTATAGTTCTTTGATTTTCCACACGAAATAACGCTAAAAGCCCATCCGTTATGCAAAAATCCACAAGCGAAATGCGCCGGATCAATTGGGACGACCTGCGCTATTTCCTGGCGGTGGCGCGGCTGCAGACGGCCAGCGCCGCGGCCAGGCGGCTCGGCGTCGATCACACCACGGTGGCGCGCCGCGTGCGCGAGCTGGAAGCGTCGCTGGAGGCGGTGCTGTTCGAGAAATCGCGGGCGGGGGGCTTCGTGCTGACCTCGGAAGGCCAGCGCCTGCTGGCCTATGCCGACGAGATCGAGACTGCCGTGCAGTCGGCCAGCGAGCAGTTCAAGGGCGGCGCGAACCTGCTCTCGGGGCATGTGCGGATCGGCTCGACCGAGGGTTTCGGCTCCTTCTTCCTGGCGCCGCAACTGGCCCACTTCGCGCGCGCGCATCCGGAGATATCGATCGACCTGCTGCCGGTGCCGCACTTCGTCAGCCTGTCCAAGCGCGAGGCCGACATCGCGATCCTGCTGGAGCGGCCCGAGCGCGGCCAGTACGTGCACACCAAGCTGTGCGACTACCGGCTCCAGCTCTACGGCACGCGCGACTACCTGCGACGCCACCCGGTCTCGCCGCGGCTGGCCGAGCTGCGCGAGCACGCCTTCCTCAACTACGTCACCGACCTGGTGTTCAGCCCCGAGCTGCTCTACCTGGAGCGGACCATCCCGGGCGCCGGGGCCAACCTGTCGACCACCAGCATCGTCGCGCAATACCACGCGGCCCTGCAGGGCACGGCACTGGCCATCCTGCCCTGCTTCATGGCCGCGAACGACGAGCGGCTGGTGCCGGTGTTCCCGGGCGAGGTGGCGATCACGCGCCACTTCTGGCTGTGCTGCCGCGAGGACATCCGCAACCTGCGGCGCATCTCGGCGCTGTGGGACTTCCTGCGCGAGTCGGCCGTGCTGAACCGCGAGTTCCTGCTCGGGGAGGCGCCGGCGATGCGCTTCGCGACGCTGTGAGCGGCCTTCAGCGGGTTGTGTGTGTCATCGGTCGGCTCGGCTGATGCAAGGCGGGCGCCATCGCATCGGCTGAGGCCGCCGACGTCGACGAAGCCATTGACGTCACCTCGACGGCGGCCGCCGCCATCGCCTCGCGCGTCATCGACAGGCCCGCTACCAGTTCCGCCATGCGCTCGGCCGCCGACACCACGCCGTGGATCTTGCCGACGCCCTGCCCCGCATAGAGCGACAGCTTCTCGGCCATGCGCGGCTTGTCGATCGCGCGCGCGCCGCCGCCCATGAAGCGCAGCAGGTTCCAGCGGTCGCGATTCGGGATCACGCGATGCGGCGTGCCGTATTTCCATCCGTAGGAATAGCCGGTGCGGTACTCGGTATCGTCGACGCCGGCCTCGACGATCTTCTGCCGGTACAGCGGATGCGCGTTCGATTCGTGGGTCGCCACGAAGGCCGTGCCGACCAGCACGCCGGCGGCGCCGAGATCCATCGCGGTACGCACGTCCTCGCGCGTGACGATGCCGCCGGCGGCCAGCACCGGCCGGCCGCCGGCGATCTCGACGATGGCCGGCAGCAGCGAGAGCAGACCGACCGTGCCGCGGTTGAGATGGCCGCCGCTCTCGCTGCCCTGCGCCACCAGGATGTCGGCGCCGTGCCGGATCGCCAGGCGCGCCAGCGCGACGGTGCCGACCTGCACCATCACCAGCATGCCGGCCGCCTTGGCGCGCTCGATCATGGCGGGATGGTCCTCGGCGTAGAACAGCGAGAGCAGGCGCGGCCGTTCCTCGAGCAGCACGCGGAACTGCGCCTCGAACACCTCGGGGCCGCCGAACGAGGGCACCAGGTTGACGCCGAACGGCGCGTCGCTCAGCGCGCGCGTCTCGCGGATCCACTGGCGCAGCAGGCGCGGCGGCAGGCGCAGGCCGCCCAGCGTGCCCATCCCGCCCGCCTTGGCCACCGCGGCCACCAGCGCGGGCCCGGAGATCGCCGCCATGCCGGCCAGGAACACCGGATGGGACACGCCGCAGAGATCGGCCAGGCGCGGGCCGGGAAGATTGGCTTCGAACGGAATCATGATCAGAGCTCCACGTGTTTGCCGAGCATGCGGCGCAAGGCGTCGTTGCGCAGTACGAAGTGATTCTTGAGGGCGCCGAACGCATGCAGGGCCAGGCCGGCGAAAAAGGCGGTGGCCCCGATCCTCAGCAGCCAGTCGAGCACCGCGTGGACGCCCGCGCTGGCGGCGAACGGCAGCGGCAGGGCCCAGCCGCCCGGCAGGACGCTCGCCTCGCCCGCCGCCGCGCGCGTCAGCCAGAGCGCGAGCGGCAGCAGCACCATCGCCAGCGCGAGCGCCACCGCCACGCCGCGGCTGGCGATCAGCTCGACCGGATTCGGCGTGCCCACCGGCAGCGGATGCCAGGCACCGAGGCGCTGCCGCAGACGGTAGATCGACACCAGGAACAGCAGCAGGCCGAGCAGGTTCTGCCAGCGCGCGAGTTCGCCCTGCAGCGACACATCGATGGCTTGCCGGCGCGCCAGGCCGAGCAGCACGATCGCCAGCAGCAGCGCGACGACCAGCCAGTGAAGGACCAGGGTGATGGGTGAAAAGGCGAGGCCGTTGTCGCGAATCTGCATGTGCGTCTCCTGAGGGGATGACGATGCCGGCACACGGCCGGCGCGCTCGGATGCGAGGCTCGGCGCCGCGGCGGGGGATCTCGTCTCCATGCTCGTCTGCGTTCGATGCGGAAGGGAATCTCACGGTCCGACGCGGGCGCGGCCACGGTGGCAGGACACGCCGATGGCATCGGTATCCAGACGATAGGTCGATCGCGCTGCCGCTACAAACGATCGTTTCTGATAGCGGCAATCGAATCCGGAGATAGCGCGCAGCCGGGCGCCACCCCACCCGTCATGGGGTTTTTCCACTTTTCAAATAAAAATAATTATCATTTGCATCTACGAACGAAAACGCCACCTGGCGAGGAGAGCGCCATGCAGACCACCATCGTCGAAGCCGAACCGTCCCGCCCCGACCACGACGCGCTGGCGCGCTGGCGCCGCTCGATCACCTGGGGCAACCGCGCCTTCGACGAGCGCGACTATCCGACCGCGATCGCCCATTACGACGCGGCGGTCTCGACGGCCGAATCGATGTACGGCCGCCTCGACGACGCCGAAGCCGGCACGGCCGCCTGGGTGGTGGCCCATCACAACCTCGCGGATACCTACGAGCGGCTGGGGCGCGACTGCGACCAATGCCGCCATCTGTGCGCCGCGCATGCGCGCCTGTGCGACACCATGAACCGCGGCGGCCTGCCGATCCGCTGGCAAGCCGCCGCCCAGCGGCATTGCCGCCGCACCTATGCCGAGCTCACCCATTTCGCGGCGCGCCACCCCGACGACGAGGCCGCCCGCGAAGCCTGCCAGCTCGGCGCGGCCGGCGCCATCCAGGGGCTGCCGCGCCAATGACCTTCCCGCGGCGCGCCGTGCCCGGCCGCGCCGCCGTCCCGCATCCATCCAACGGAGCCTTCGATGCCCTACGCCCTGCCCCCGCTGCCCTATGCCTATGACGCGCTCGAGCCGCATATCGACGCGCAGACCATGGAGATCCACTACACCCGGCATCACCAGACCTACGTGAACAACGTCAACGCCGCGCTGGAAGGCGCGGGCCTGCCCTTCCCGCCGGTCGAGGAACTGGTCGCCGGCATCGAATCGCTGCCCGAGACGGTGCGCGGCGCGGTGCGCAACAACGGCGGCGGCCATGCCAACCACAGCCTGTTCTGGAGCGTGATGACGCCCGGCGGCGGCGGCCAGCCGCAAGGCCGGCTCGGCACCGCGATCGACGCCGACCTGGGCAGCTTCGATTCGTTCAAGGACGCCTTCACCAAGGCCGCGCTGACGCGCTTCGGCAGCGGCTGGGCCTGGCTCAGCGTGAGCCCGCAGAAGAAGCTGGTGGTGGAGAGCAGCGGCAACCAGGACAGCCCGCTGATGCACGGCAATACGCCGATCCTCGGCCTCGACGTCTGGGAACACGCCTACTACCTGAAGTACCAGAACCGCCGGCCGGAATACATCGCGGCCTTCTACCAGGTGATCAACTGGCCCGAGGTCGCGCGCCGCCACGAAGCGGCGCTGGCCGCGCTGGGCTGATCACGCGCCGCTGGCGCCTGGTACCTGGTACCCGGCACCCGGCGCCGGTGCGCGCCGCCGCGCTCCGGTTCGCGACCGGGACGCGGCGCTTGCCATGCCTGGCTGGATGTTGTATGTAATCCAAATCATCCAGACAGCATCGCGCCCATGAGAAAGTCCAGACAGGAAGCGGCCGAAACCCGCCAGCGCATCGTCGAGGCCGCCTCGCGGCGGTTTCGCGAGAACGGCATCGAGAACACCGCGCTGGCCGACCTGATGGCCGAGGCCGGCCTCACCCACGGCGGCTTCTACAAGCACTTCGCCTCGAAGGACCAGGTGGTGGTGGAGTCGCTGCAACTGGCCACCGAGAACGCCCGCAACACCATGTCGGCCACCCTGGAGGGCGCGCCCGGCAAGCGCGGCGTGAATGCCACCATCGACAGCTACCTGTCCAGGACGCACCTGGGCAATGCCTGCGACGACTGCGCCTTCGTCTCGCTGGCCAGCGAGCTCGCGCGCGGCAGCGAGGAAGTGCGCGAGGCCACCTCGGCCGGGGTGGTCGCGCTGATCGAGCTGTTCGCGCGCCACCTCACCGACCTGACGCCGGCCGCGGCCCGCAAGCGAGCCTCGGTGATCGTCTCGACCATGATCGGCGCGCTGACGGTCGCGCGCCTCGTCAACGACGAGGCGCTCGCGACATCGGTGCTGCGGGAGGCGCGCAAGGCGCTCCAGCAGTAGGCAGGCCGCCGGCCGTTCAGCCGGCCGGCTTCGCGGCCGGGGCCAGCGCGTTGGTCGACACCGGCGCCAGCTTCGCGGCCGGCGGCAACGAGGCCGCGGCAGCCGGCGATGCCGCCGTGCTCGCCGCCCCGGCAGCCCCCGTCGCCCATCCCCCGCCCAGGGCACGGAACACCGACACGGCCGCCCGCGCCGAATCGGCACGCGTGGCGTCGAGATCGTCACGTGCGCCAAGCAGTTGCCGGTCGGCGTCGAGCACGTCGGTCAACGTGATCGCGCCGGCCTTGTAGGCCCGCTCCGACAGATCCCGCGCCCGCGTGAGCGACTTCACCTCGGCATCGAGCTCGGCCTGCCGCAACTGCGTCTGGCTCAGCGCCACGAAGGCGTTCTCGACATCCTCGGCGGCCTTCAGCACGGTCTGCCGATAACTGGCCAGCGCCTCGGCGTTCGCGCCGCGCGCCGAGGCCACCTCGGCGTCCACCTTGCCGAAATCGAACAGCCGCCAGCGCAGCCCGGCCGTCACGCCCGGCTGGAACGCGCGCGCCGTGAACAACTGCCCCGCGCTGATGCTGTCGAAGCCGAGCAGGCCCGAGATCGACAGCTTCGGGTAGTAGTCCGACAGCGCCTCGCCGATGCGCTCGTTGGAAGCCGCCAGGCGTCGCTCGGCCGCGATCACGTCGGGGCGACGGCGCAGCACGTCGGTGGGCGTGGCGCTCGCGTCCACCGAGGGAATCCCCGGGATCTCGCCGGGCAGCGCCAACTGGCTCGCATAGGTGCCCGGCTGCGCGCCCATCAGGATGTCGAGCCGGTTCAACTGCGCGACCAGGTTGGTCTGCAAGGTCGGCACCAGCGCGCGGGCCTGCCGCAGCAAGGCATCGGCCTGCGCGATCTCGCGCTCGTCGGCGGCCCCCGCGCGACGGCGCGCCTTCACCAGTTCGAGCAGGTGCGCATCGGTCTGCACCTGGTCGTTGGCGACCGCGAGCCGGGCCTGGTAGCCACGCACCTGCAGGTAGGCATCGGCCGCGTCGGCGGCCACCGTCACGCGCGTGCCGAGCCGATCCGCCTCGGCCGCCTGTGCCTCGTTGGCGGCCGCGGCCGCGTTGCGGCGCAGCCCGCCCGCGAGATCGATCTCCCAGCTCGCCGCCGCGCCCAGCGTGTATTCGCGCTGGTTGCGGTCGTAGCCGGGGAAGGCCTTGGCCAGCGAGCCGGTCGGGCTCAGCTCGCTCTGGTGCTGCTCGCTGGCCGAGCCGTCCAGGTCGAAGGTCGGCAGCAGCTCGGCGCCGGCCGCCGAGGCGGCGGCACGAGCCTGACGAACCCGCGCGAAGGCGGCAGCCAGGTCGAGGTTCTGCGCCAGCGCGCGATCGACGATCGACACCAGCATCGGATCCTGGAACCCGGTCCACCAGGTATCGAGCGAGGGCGCCGGCGCGGCGGCCGCGCCCGGCGCTTGCGACGCCGCCGATGTCGAAGCCGGCACGTGCTGGAACGGCGCCAGCTCGGCCGCGGGCGGCTTGTAGTCGGGGCCGACCGCGCAGCCGGCCAGCGCGAACACGAAGGCGCAGGCCGCGGCGAGTGCCGGGAAACTGGCCGAAAGACGGGCCGGAAGGCGCGCGACGCCGACGCTCGCGCGTGCGCCCGCCTCGGCGGAGGATGTCATCGACTTCATCATGCTTGCTCCTCGCGACCTTGCCAGGCCTCTTTCTTCTTCAGGCCGAAGCGGCGGATGAACACATAGAACGCCGGGGTGAACAGCAGGCCGAAGCCCGTCACGCCCAGCATGCCGAACAGCACGGCAGTGCCCAGCGACTGCCGCATCTCGGCGCCCGCGCCGCTGGCCACCGCCAGCGGCGCGACGCCGAGGATGAAGGCGAACGAGGTCATCAGGATCGGGCGCAGGCGCGTGCGGGCCGCGTGCACGGCGGCCTCGGCCGCGTCGGAACCTTCCTCCTCCTTCTGCCGCGCGAACTCGACGATCAGGATCGCGTTCTTGGCGGCCAGCCCCACCAGCACCACGAAGCCGATCTGCGCCAGGATGTCGATCGGCATGCCGCGCAGCGACAGCCCCGTGACCGAGGCCAGGATGCACATCGGCACGATCAGCACGATCGCCAGCGGCAGCTTCCAGCTCTCGTACTGGGCGACCAGCACCAGGAACACGAACAGCGCGGCGGCGCCGAACACCACCAGGGTGGGCGTGCCCTTTTGCTGCTGCTGGTAGGCCAGGTCGGTCCACTCGAAGGAGATGCCCTGCGGCAGCACCTCGTGGGCGAGCTCCTCCATGCGATGCAGCGCGGTGCCGGTGGCCACGCCCGGCGCGGCGGCACCCTGCACCTCGGCGGCCGGATAGAGGTCGTAGCGCGGCACGCGATACGGGATCGTGCGGTCCTCGAAGGTCGCCACCGAGCCGATCGGCACCATCTCGCCGGCCTGGTTGCGGGTCTTCAGGCGCGAGATGTCCTCCCCGCTGCGGCGGAAGCTGTCGTCGGCCTGCACGATCACCTCGTAGGTCCGGCCCAGGTAGTTGAAGTCGTTCACGTACTGCGAGCCCAGGTAGACCTGCAGCGTCGAGAACACGTCGGTGGGCGTGACGCCCAGCTTCTGCGCCTTGACGCGGTCGATGTCGGCGAACACCGAGGGCGAACCCGCGTTGTAGAGCGTGAACACGCCGGCGAAATGCGGATCCTTGTTGGCCGCCGCCACCAGCGACTTGGCCGCCTTGACCAGCGCGTCCGGCCCCAGGCCCGCGCGATCCTCCAGCATCAGCTTGAAGCCGCCCGCGCTGCCCAGGCCCTGCACCGGCGGCGGCGGGATGGTCAGCACATAGGCGTCCTTGATCACCGACAAACGCTTGCGCAGGTCGGCCAGCACGGTCTCGGCGGTCACGCCCGGCAGCGAGTGGTTGTAGAGCGAGGGCAGGCCCGTGAACACCGTGCCCGAGTTCGAGGCGACCGTCAGCGTGGTCGCGTCGAGCCCGACGAAGGGCGCGGCGTGTTCGATGCCGCGCGTGGACAGCGCGATGTCGGTGACCTGGCGCACCACCTGCTCGGTGCGCTCGAGCGACGCGCCCGGCGGCAACTGGATCACGGTGATCAGGTAGCCCTGGTCCTGCTCGGGGATGAAGCCGGTGGGGGTGCGGGAGAACTCGATGCCCGCCACCGCGATCAGCGCGACGTAGACCGCCAGCACCACGGCCAGGCCGCGCACCAGGCGGCGCGTGACGTTGCCGTAGCCGAACGAGATCCGTTCGAAGCCGCGATTGAAGCGCGCGAAACCGGCATCCAGGAAGCGCGCGACGCGTCCGCCACCGCCAGCCTCGTGGCCGTGGTGCGACTTGAACAGCACCGCGCACAGCGCCGGGCTCAGCGTCAGCGAGACGAAGCAGGAGATCACCGTCGAGGCCGCGATGGTCACCGCGAACTGCCGGAAGAACAGGCCCGAGATGCCGCTCAGGAAAGCCGAGGGCACGAACACCGCGCACAGCGTCAGCGCGATCGACAGCAGCGCGCCGCCCACCTCGTCCATGGTGCGGTGCGCCGCCTCGACGGCCGACATGCCGGCGCGCATGTTGCGCTCGACGTTCTCCACCACCACGATCGCGTCGTCGACCACGATCCCCACCGCCAGCACCAGCCCGAACAGCGAGAGGTTGTTCAGCGAGATGCCGAAGGTGGCCAGCACGATGAAGGAGCCCAGCAGCGAGACCGGGATCGCCACCACCGGGATGATGGTGGCGCGCCAGTTCTGCAGGAACACGAACACCACGCCCACCACCAGCAGGATCGCCACGAAGATGGTGGTGATCACCTCGTCCACCGACTTGCCGATGAAGATGGTCGGATCGTAGATGATCTGGTAGTCGACGCCGGCCGGGAACTCCTTCTTGAGCCCTTCCATGGCCGCCAGCACCTCGTGCTCGACGGCCAGCGAGTTCGCGCCGGGCTCGGCGTAGATCAGCATCGCGGTGGCGTCGTCGCGGTCCTTGAACGAGGTCGCGCCGTAGTCGGCCGCGCCCACCTCGACGCGCCCGATATCGCGCAGGTGCGTGACCCGCCCCTGCGGGTCCGACTTCAGCACGATGTCGCCGAACTGCTCGGGCGTGGCCAGCCGGCCCAGTGCCTCGACGTTGATCTGGTAGGCGGCGCCGCGCGCCACCGGCGGCTGGTTCAGGATCCCGGCCGAGACCTGCACGTTCTGCGCGCGCAGCGCGGCCAATATCTCGCTGGCGGTCAGGTCGTGCGCGGCGGCGCGATCGGGGTCGATCCAGATGCGCATCGCATATTCGCGCGCGCCCTGGATCTGCACGTCGCCCACGCCCTGCAGGCGCGCCAGCGTGTCCTTCACGTGCAGGGTCGCGTAGTTCGACAGGTAGAGCGTGTCGTGCGAGTGGTTCGGCGAGTACAGGTGCACCGCCAGCAGGATGCTCGGCGTCGACTTGCGCACCTGCACGCCCAGCCGCTGCACGTCCTCGGGCAGGCGCGGCAGCGCGTCCTGCACGCGGTTCTGGGTGAGCATCTGCGCGACGTTCAGGTCGGTGCCGATGCGGAACGTGACGGTCACCGTGAGCTGGCCGTTGCCGGTCGACTGGCTGCTCATGTAGAGCATGTTCTCGACGCCGTTGATCTGCTGCTCGAGCGGCGTGGCCACGGTGCGCGCGATGGTGTCGGCCGAGGCGCCGGGATAGGAGGTCGTGACCTGCACGGTGGGCGGCACGATCTCCGGATACTGCGCGACCGGCAGCACGAACATCGCACCCAGGCCGATCAGCGTCAGGAAGGCGCTGACCACCGTGGCGAAGCGTGGGCGGTCGATGAAGAAATGAGCGATACGCATGGAATCGGCGCTCCCTTATTGCGGCTGCGCCGCGTAGCGGATCGTGCCGTCGTGGGTCTTCACCTTCGAGCCGGGCGCCGCGAACGGCAGGCCGTCGATGATCACGCGGTCGCTGTCGGCCAGGCCCGAGCGGATCACGCGCAGGCCGCCGCGCACGTCGCCGGTCTCCACCTGCTTGGGCACCACGGTGCCGTCGGCGGCCACCGTCAGCACCAGGTGCTCGGACTGGTTGGGCAGCACCGAGGCGTCGGGCACCAGCAGGGTGGGCGCCGGATGCGTGACGGCCACCCGCACGCGGGAGAACTCGCCGGGCGTGAAATGGCCGTCGGCATTGGGCACCGTGGCGCGTGCGTGGATCGTGCCGCTGGAGCGGTCGAGCACGTTGTCGACGAAGTCGAGCGTGCCCTGCCGGTCGTAGGCGGTCGAGCCGCCCGAGGCCAGCTCGACGCGGTCGGCCGGCAGGCCCGAAACCTTGCCGCGATAGCGCTGGAAGGCCTCGTAGTCGGACTCGCTCATGTCGAAGTCGAGGTAGATCGGGTCGAGCGAGACGATGGTGGTCAACAGCGTGGTCGGGCTGGTCGCGTAGCGGCTGCCGGCGATCAGGTTGCCCACCGAGACCTGGTGCCGCCCGATGCGGCCGGTGAAGGGCGCGACGATGCGGCAATGGTCGAGATCGAAGCGCGCGTCGCGCACCTGGGCGTCGGCGTCGTCGAGCGCGGCCTGCGCGGCGTGCAGCTCGGAGGTGCGCTGCTCGGTGTTCTGGCGCGTGCCCGCCTCGCTGTGCTCCAGGTCCTGCGCGCGCGTCAGCTCCTGTTTGGCCAGCACCAGCCGCGCGGCGGCGCTCTGCTGCTGCGCCTTGGCCTGGCTGTAGCGGATTTCGTAGGGAACCGAATCGATGGTGAACAGCAGGTCGCCCTTGTGCACCACGTCGCCGTCGCGGAAGTGGATGCCGGTCAGGGTGCCGCCCACCTGGGCGCGCAGCTCGACCTGGTCGACCGCCGAGAACTGGCCGAGGAAACCGAGCCGCGTATCGAGATCGCGCACCAGCGGCCGGCTCACCGTCACCTCGTGCGGCGGCATCGGCGCCGCGGCGGCGGTGCCGGCACTGCCCGTCTGCGCGTGATGGAACCAGAGCCCGCCGCCGATCACCACGATCCCGGCGGCGATCGCCAGGGCCCTGGCGCGCCCCTTCGGCCCGCCGTTGCGGCCGCCGCGCAGGCTCGTGCCGTCTTCGTCCAGTCTTGTCTTCGTATCCACTGCTTCACCCTGGAAAGCGTTGCGCCCGGTCGGTCCCGCAAGTGGGACGAACCGGGCGATGTCGGCGCCTCTTACCCTCACCCGGCTGCCGGCCTGAATGGATGTCTATCGACATCCAAGGATCGTTAGATTACCGATATCATCTAAATGATCAAGCCTGCCAGAATCACCGCTGGCCGCGCGGCGCCCGTCGATCGGGCGCAATCGCTTGCGGGATGGGGCTTTCGGGGATTGTTGGCGCCTGTCGGCTACTGAATTCAGGCGCAACGCACAGAGTGGATCGGGCAAAAATGCCCGGATTTCGTAAGGAAAATCGAAGCTTCGCGCGGCAAGCAGTGATCGATCGAAGCGGCGGCCTAAGCGCCCGGCGCCTGCAACGCCAGCGCCAGCTTCTTGAGCATCTGCTGCCAGCCGACGCCCAGCCCTTCCTTAGACAGATCGGGCGGCACGCGCTCGTGGGTGAGCACCAGTTCGCATTGCGCGTCGCGTTCGAACAGCTCGATGGTGACGAGCGTTTCCTGCTGCGCCATGTACGAGGACGTCCAGGTGAAGACCAGCTTCGATGGACGCTCGATGATCCGGTATTCGCCGGTGTGCACGTAATCCAGGCGCGCGGAGCGCATGAAGATGGCGAAGCGCCCGCCGACCCGCGGGTCCAGCATCACCTCGCAATGCCTGACCGTGCCGGGCAGCATCCAGCGGCACATGCCGTCGGCATCGAGCCAGGCGTCGAAGACCGCCTCGCGCGAGGCAGCCAGCGTGCGCCGCACGGTGACCGTTGCCCCGCTCACTTGCCGCCCCGCCGGGACCGGCTCGCGAGGTGCTGCTCGAGTGCGTCGAGCCGATCGTTCCAGAAGCCGGCGTAGTGATTGATCCAGTCCTGGGCTTCCTGCAGGTTGGCCGCGTCGAGCTGGCAGGAATGCTCGCGTCCATTCACCTCGCGCCGGATCAGTCCGGCCTTTTCCAGCGTCTTGATGTGCTTGGAAATGGCATTGAGGCTCATCTCGTAAGGCTCGGCGAGTTCGCCGACGAGCAGGCTGCCATGCCGCAATCGTTCGAGGATCGAGCGGCGCGTCGGATCGGCCAGCGCGCCGAAGACGGCATCGAGACGCTGGGGGGAAGGCTCGGGTCGGTTCATGGGAAGCAAATCATCGAGACGATATATATTCAACCGATTGGTTGACCATCAACCATCGGGTTGAATATACTCCAAACCACATTCGAAGGAGAACGCCGATGCCCACTTTGCTGCAAGTCGATTCCAGCCCGATGGGCGATGCGTCCATGTCGCGACGCCTGACGCAGGCGTATGTCCGCAGCTGGCAGCGCGCGCACCCCGGCGGCCGGGTTCGTTGCCGCGATCTGGCGCGTACCGCGATGCCGGTGGTCGATGCCGCCTGGGTGGCGGCGAACTTCACGCCAAAGGCGCTGCGCAGCCCGCAGCAGGAAGCGCTGCTGGCCTTGTCGACGACCCTGACGACGGAATTGCTCGATGCCGACGAATACGTGCTCGGCATTCCGATGCACAACTGGGGACCGTCCGCGAGCTTCAAGCTCTGGGTCGACCAGATCGTCAGGCAGGAAGAGACGCTGAAGGCGACGCCGCAAGGGCCGACCGGGGCGCTCGCCGGCAAGCGGGCGACCTTCATCATCGCGGCGGGGGCGTCGTACCGGCCGGACCTGCCGGCCGCCTCGGGCGATTTCATCGAGCCCTGGCTGCGCCGGCTGTTCGCCTACCTGGGTATCGAGGACATGCGCTTCGTGATGGCGGACCGGGTGGTGGGCGTGATCCGGGGCGAGGTCGATCCGGACACGTTCCTGGCGCCGCATCTCGAGACCGTGCGCGCCCTGTTCGAGCCGGCCGAGGAGCCGCTGCCGGGCCGGGATCGCTGACGGGAAGGATTCACACGACGGCCCTCCCCTCGCGAGGCGGCAAGGCCTAGCGCCTGCGCATCGCGACCACCACCACCAGCCCGGCCAGCACGAAGCCCGCGGCGACGCCGGGAATCGGCGCCGGCCCGAGCCGGTTGACGAGCACGCCGCCGATCAGCGCGCCGAGCCCGACTCCCGCGTTGAACACCGCGACATTGGCCGGTGTGGCCGCCTCGGCGCCGCCCTCGATGCGCGCGGCCTGCTCGAACACCGAGGTCTGCAGCAGCACCGGCAGCCCGCCATAGGCCGCGCCCCAGCCCGCCAGCAAGGCGATGACGGCGGCCTCGCTGGCCACCGCCAGGTGCATGGCGGCCAGGCTCGCGGCCAGCAGGGACGTCACCAGCACGAGGCCGGTGCGCGGCGCGCGCCGCGCCAGCGGCCCCACCGCGAAGTTGCCGAGCACGCCGGCGGCGCCATATACCAGCAGCATCATGCCGACGCGGCCCGGCGCGAGATGCGCGGCCTGCTCGAGATAGGGCGTGACATAGGTGTAGCCGAGGAAGTTGCCGGTCACGATCAGCCCGGTGCTGGCCAGCAGGCCGAGCAGCGGGCCGTCGCGCAGCACCGCCGGCATCGCGCCGCGGATCGAGGCCTTCGCGACCCGCAGGCGCGGCACCGAGCCCAGCACGGCGAGGAACACCACGAGGCTCAGGATCGTCAGCGCGGCGAACACCGCGCGCCAGCCGGCATGCTCGCCGAGCAGGGTGCCGGCGGGGATGCCCAGCACGGTCGCGAGCGACACGCCGCCGAACACGATCGAGGTGGCGCGCACCGCGTGCTTCGGCGCGACCAGCTGCACCGCGGTGACCACCGCCGTCGACCAGAACACGGCGATCGCGGCGGCCACCAGGATCCGCCCGGCCAGCACGACCGGATAACCGGGCGCGAGATAGGTGAGCAGGTTGCCGGCCGCGCAGACCGCCAGCAGCGCGGCCATCAGCAGCTTGCGGTCGAGCCCGCCCAGCAGGCCCGTGAGCGGCATGGCCACCAGCGCCACCACGAAGGCGAAGCAACTGACCAGGTAGCCGGCCTCGCCGAGCGAGACGCCCAGGCCCGCCGCCATCGCGGGCAGCACGCCGACCGGCATCAGCTCGGTACTGACGAGGCAGAAGCAGCCGAGGCCCAGCGCCAGCACCGCGACGGCGGCGCGTGCCGGCGACAGGCGCGCGGCCTGGGACGAAGCCGGCGGCGCGCCGCCGGACAGTGAATGCGCGGATGAGGAGTCCAAGGGGATGATCCGGGGAAAGATGGTTGAAGTGGGCGCCACGGCCGGCGGCCCGCAGATCCTTCAGTGATCCGAATCGTCGAGAAACGGGTTGGAGCGGGACGAAAGCCCGATATCGCGGCCAGGCGTCGTGACGGGAGCTATTGTCGAACTCGGGCAGCGTGCTGACGAGCCCATGCGACTCACAAGACTTGTGAGTCCAGCGGAACAATCCCGGCTCGGCACGGGCCGCCGCTTGCGATAGCATCGGGGCTCCCCCACCCGCCCCGACCACGGAGGTTCCTCATGAGCGCAATCGATCCCCGGCTGCTGGAAGGCGTGGACGTGCTGGCCGCGGTGGTCGACACGCGCAGCTTCGGCGCCGCCGCCGAGGTGCTCGACGTGTCGAAGTCGGTGGTCAGCCGCGCGATCGTGCGCCTCGAGAAGCGGCTCGGCATCCGCGTGTTCGAGCGCACCACCCGCTCGATCCGGCTCACCGACGAGGGCCGCGAGTTCTACGAGCAGGTGATGCCGCTGGTGGGCAGCCTGGCCGAGATCACGCGCAGCGCGGCCGGCAACGCGGGCAAGGTGCGCGGCCGGCTGCGCGTCAATATCGATCCGCTGTTCGCGCGCTTCGTGGTGGGCCCGCGCCTGGGCCCCTTCTTCGATGCGCATCCGGAACTCGAGCTGGAGCTGCACAGCCGCGAAGACCTCGGCGACCTGATCGCCGACGGCTTCGACCTGGCGCTGCGCTTCGGCCATCCGCAGCCCTCCTCGCTGGTGGCGCGCAAGCTGTTCGACACGCGCGTGTTCGCGATGGCCTCGCCGGCCTACCTGCAGCGCTTCGGCCATCCCGCCGAGCCGCGCGATCTCGAGAGCGGCGAGCACCGCTGCATCCTCTATCGCGAGCCGGTGACGGGGCGGCCGTTTCCCTGGGAATTCCACCAGCGCCGCAAGAAGCTGGTGATCAAGCCGCGCGGCGTGCTCACGCTCAACGATCCGGGCACGCTCTACAGCACCTGCCTGGCCGGGCTCGGCATCGGCCAGTTGTTCGAGCTCGGGGTGGAGGACAGCATCGCCGCCGGCCGGCTGGTGCCGCTCTTTCCCGCCTGGTCGGACTACCGCTTCCCGCTCCATGCCTATTACCCGTCGAGGCATCATGTGCCGGCCAAGACGCGCGCCCTGCTCGACTTCGTGGCGGGCCTGACCGGCTGAAGCGGGCTGCCCGCTTGACTTCAAGTCGACTTGAGGCGCCATAGTGCATCGCTTCGCGCCATCCGGCGCTCCGCGAGGACAGCGTCATGCCCACTTCTTCCCCTCCCAGCCAGGCCGAACTCTGGAACGGCAGCTCGGGCCTTGCCTGGGTCGATACCCAGCCGATCCTCGACGCGATGTTCGAGCCGCTCGAACAGCGGCTCACCGAGGCGGCCACGGCCGATGCGTCGGCGCGCCCGCGCCGCGTGCTCGACGTCGGCTGCGGCACCGGCGCCACCACGCTGGCGCTGGCCGCGATGGCCGAAACCGGCGCCGAAGGCGACCGGAACGGCGCCTTCGGCGACTGCCTCGGCATCGACATCTCCGCGCCGATGCTGGCCCTGGCCCGCGCACGTGCCGACCAGCGCGGCCTGCGCGCCGCCCGCTTCGTGCGGGCCGACGCGCAGACCCACGATTTCGCGCCGGCCGGCTTCGAGCTGATCCAGTCGCGCTTCGGCGTGATGTTCTTCGACGATCCGCGCGCGGCCTTCGCGAACCTGCGCCGCGCGGCGGCACCCGGCGCGCGGCTGCGCTTCATCGCCTGGCGCCCGGCCGACGAGAATCCCTTCATGACCACCGCCGAGCACGCGGCCGCGCGGCTGCTGCCGGCGCTGCCCGCGCGCGATCCGGCCCGGCCGGGGCAGTTCGCGTTCGGCGACCCCGAGCGGATGATCGGCATCCTGCATGGCGCGGGCTGGGAACGCATCGAGATCGCGCCGCTCGACGCCGCCTGCGCCCTGCCCGAACGCGACCTGCCCACCTACGCGCTGCGGCTCGGGCCGGTCGGCCAGCAGTTGCGCGAGGCCGATGCGCGAACCCGCGCGCAGGTGATCGAGACAGTGTGCGCGGCCTTCGCGCCCTTCCTCGACGGCGCCATGCTGCGCTACCAGGCGGCGTGCTGGTGGGTCGAGGCGCGCGCCCCGCGCTGAACCCGGCGCGTCGGCGCGCGCAAGGAAAACGGCCGCCCGAAGGCGGCCGTTCGACTCGACACCCACGCTCACCTATCGTCGGATCACGCCCAGCAACAGCGTGACGATGAAGATGATCACGAAGATGAAGAACAGGATCTTCGCGATCTCGGCGGCCCCGGCCGCAATACCGCCGAAGCCGAACACCGCCGCGATGATGGCGATGATGAAAAAGATCACTGCGTAACGAAGCATGTCTACCTCCGGATTGGACTGCGAATAAGCCATGTCGCGCACGGCCGGGCCGTGGCGATCTCGTTCGATGTTGCCGGCGCGCCTGAGCCGCGCGCCGCGCCGCTCAGATCGGCACGCGCCGGCGCAGCTCGGCCGGCAGGATCTTCATGCCCTGCCGGTACTTGGTCACGGTGCGCCGTGCCAGCACCACGCCGCGCCCGGCCAGGCGCTGCGCCAGCGCCACGTCGGAGAGCGGCTCGCCAGCCGGCTCGGTCGAGATCATTTCGCGGATCAGCACCTTGGCCGCCGCCGCCGAGCAGGCACCGCGCCCCGCCGCCTCGAGCTTGCGCGGGAAGAAGTGCTTGAACTCGAACACGCCGTGCGGGGTGGCCATGTACTTGTTGCCGGTGGCGCGCGAGATGGTCGATTCGTGCAGGTCGAGCTCCTCGGCGATATCGCGCAGCACCAGCGGCTTGAGCGCGATCGCGCCGTAGCGGAAGAAATCGCGCTGCCGCGCGACGATGCATTCGCCCACGCGCTGGATCGTGTCGAAGCGCTTCTGCGCGTTGCGGATCAGCCAGCGCGCTTCCTGCAACTGCTGCCCCAGCGGCGACTGGGTCGACTCGCTGGACTTGGCGAACAGCTCGGCATAGAGCTTGTGGATCCGCGCGCGCGGCATCACCGCCGGGTTCACCGTCACCACCCAGCGGCCGCTCACCTGGCGCACGATCACGTCCGGCACCACGTAGTCGCCGCTCGCGCCGCCGAAATGGTTGCCGGGGCGCGGATCGAGCTTGCGCACCAGCGCGCAGGCCGCGCGCAGCGTGCGCGTATCGCAGCCGAGGCGTCGCTGGATCTCGGCGGTCTCGCGGCGCGCGAGCCGCTCCAGGTGATGCTCGGCGATCGCCTTGGCGCATTCGACGTCGGGGCGCCCGGCAGGCATCGCGGCGAGCTGCAGCGTCAGGCATTCCGACAGCGAACGCGCGGCCAGCCCCGGCTTGTCGAGCGACTGCACGCAGCGCAGCGCGATGGACAGGTCCTGCTCGTTGAAGCAGTTCTCCGAGTCGGCGATGGTCTCGGCCAGTTCGGCGAGCGACTGGCGCAGGTAACCGTCGTCGTCGAGCGCGTCAATGATGGTGCGGGCAGCCGCGCGGTCGCGCGGATTGAGCGGGTACAGGCAAAGCGCCGCATGCAGGTGCTCGTGCAAGGAAGGCTCCACCACCAGCCGTTCCGAAGGCTCGAGATCGAAGGCCTCGCCCGAGCGGCGCAGCGAGCTGCCGCGCATCAAGGGCTCGGCGGTGTATGAGGGCTCGCCGTCGGGCGGCCCCGCCTCGGCCGCGATCAGGGTCGGCGGCTCGGTGGTTTCCGCCGACTCGGCCGCCTGGGTGGCCTCGTCGAACGGCGTGCGCGTGTCCTCGTCGCCCGAAATCTGGACGTCCTCGAGAAAGGGGTTGGTGTCCAGCGCTTGACGCAGTTCCTGCTGGAATTCGAGCGACGACAGTTGCAAGAGCCGCAGCGACTGTTGAAGTCGCGGCGTCAGTGTCAGGTGTTGTCGCATCTGTAGCGCGAGCGTTGCGGGCATCCGGATGCTCCTCGTCGTTGATTGGGACTGTCCCGACTTTTGCAACATCCGTACCAGGCTGGCAAAGCCTTGCGCCACGGGGCTCGGGCACGCGCGAGGGCGGCCCTCGCCGCGCGGCCGGAGCATTTTTTACAAGCAGCTTCGCAAGATTTGGTCCGGACGAATCGGCCCCGGGCACGGGCTTCGCTGCCCTTTCGCGCGCTGCGAACCGAAGGCATCCTCTAGACGCGGCCGGGAGCCCGCGAGCCCCTGCCCTCGGTCGATGCAGCGCCATGCGATGCCCCGGCCGCCCCCCTGAACCGCATCCGCCACGCGCCTTCCAGATACCGCCGGGTACGCATCGTGCTCATTCCCATCGCCCGCCGGCGCATCGTGCGGGACCGGCGAGGGGGGCGCCAATCAGGCCGCATTCGCCGTGCAAGTAACCACTGGTCGCGCAAGCTCGTGCCGGACCGTGCACGCAGCGCAGCTCATATGAACGACAGAATCAGAGAGGAAAGTATGAAAGGACTACGTACCCTGGCCGTGATGGTGTCCGCGGTGGCCATGCTCAGCGCATGCGGCGGCGATGACGGCAACGACGTCGGCACCATCATCGGCGTCTCGAAGCCGCAGGCGCGCTTCATCAACGCGGTGCCGCTCGGCCCCAATCTCGACTACTACCTGAACGGCCAGGTCAACACCGCCAACATCGCCTACAAGGGCGTGACGCGCTACGCCGACCTCGGCACCGGCAACCAGACCGCCTCGTACGACGCCAACGGCACCACCGTCACGCTGGGTTCGCAGGGCTTCTCGACCGCCAACGGCCATCACTACACCACCATCGCGCTGCCGAGCACCTCGGCGCCGATCTCGGTGATCGACGACCCTTACGCCAAGGGCCTGCTGTCGGACAAGGCGCGTGTGCGCGGCTTCAATGCCTCGCCGAACGCGCAGAACGTCGACGTCTACGTGGTGCCGGCCGGCAAGACCGACATCAGCGCGATCGCCCCGACCATGCCGGGCCTGGCCTACCAGGGCGCGGTGCCGGCCAGCGGGCAGGATTCGATCTACATCGAGGGCGCCAGCGTCCAGGTGGTGGTCACCTCCACCGGCTCGAAGACGCCGATCCTGACCACCGCGCCGGTCACGCTCTCCGACAACGCCGACTGGCTGGTGCTGACGATTCCGGCGGGCGGCATCAAGGACGTGGTGCCGAACGACATCCACGTGCTGGTGGCGCAGGGCAACGATGCCGATACCTCGGCGCAGGAACTGGGTCCGCAAGGGCAATAAGCCTCGCCGCCGCGCGTCGCGCCACGCGACGCGCGCAGCGCAATACGACGACGCCCCGCTTCGAGCGGGGCGTCGTGCCATTGGGAGTGGTACCGCGGGAGTGAGCCGCGCCGGCGCCGGTCTCAGCTCGAGGGCGGGCTCGCGGGTTCGAGCCGGATCACGCGCTCGGTGCGCGCGCCGTAGGTGCGGCCCGCATCGACGATGCCGGCCTGGCTGACCTGCCAGCCGAGCCGCGTCTCGACGGCCGGCTGCGAGCCGCCGCGACGGCTGGCGAAACCGGCCAGGCCGTCGTCGGGCGTGCTCACGCTGTCGTCGAGCGAGGCGTTCGAATGGATCACGTTATCGCGCCAGTGCGGCGCGTCGCGATGGGCGTCGAAGCTCTTGCCGTCGACGTCGACGCAACTGTCGGAGGCGCCCATGTTGGCGTTGTCGAGCGTCGCGATGCGGCTCGCGGCGCGACGCACCGGATCGCCGTGCTCGAGCAGCGCATAACGCGCGCGATCGATCGGCGGCAGCCCGGTCGGCATCTTCGAGGCGATCCGCTCGGGCGTGAGCCTGCGATCGGCCGCCGCCGGCTTGCCGGCTGCTTCGGTTTCCGAATGATTCTGTTCCATCGTCTCCTCCAGGTCGAAACACCGGGCGAGCGCCGGGCACGAAGCCCGGCGCTCGCCAATCGAACCGCCCGACGCGCGAGGACGCGGCCGGACTAGAACTGGTAATTGATCGACAGGTCGAACGTGGCGTTTGCCGAGCTCTGCGTGACGGGACTGTGGCGCGCGCTGCCGACCAACTGCTGGATCGCGCCGTCCGCGGTCATGAACCAGTGCTTGCGGAAGTACCAGACCATCGTGATGCCGCCGCCGTAGGACCTCAGGCCTGCCTTGGCAGAATACTCCGGAATACCCGAGCGCGCCGAGGCGGCGGGGTTCACGCCGAACCAGCTGTTCATGTAGCGCGAGTCGGCGAAGGTCACGTTCGGCCCGGCGAACCAGAAGAAGTGCTCGGAGCTGCCCGGCAGCGGCATGTAGGCGGCGAAGTCGGCCACCCAGCCGTTCGCGCCGCCGATGCTGCGCTGCACATCGCCGCGCAGCACCAGCGGGAAGCGCTTGGAGAGCACGTAGTCGGCCGACAGCTTGATCTTGGCCGCCGGATTGATGTTGTCGAGGCCGTGCAGGTGGCCGAGGTCGTCGGCCGAGCGCCGCCCGAGGTCGTAGCCGATCGACAGCGTGGCGCGCCAGTTCTGGCCGCGCAGGAAGTTCACGCCGAGCCCCTCGCCGGTCGACAGGAAGAACAGGTCGCGGTAGCGGATGTCGATGCTCGGGCCCGCCATCGCGCGGTACTGGTCCGAGCCGTCGTAGCGCGGCCGGAAGGTCGAGGCGATGCCGATGCTGGTCTGCCAGGTGTCCTTCGGATTCGGATTGAACAGCTTCTCGAGCGGCACGCCGGCCGAGTACTGCCATTCGCTCAGGGGGCCCGGCGTCTGCGCGCGGGCCGTGACGCTGGCCGCGCAGCACAAGGCCAGCAGGGTGAGCCGTGAGGGCACGATCGCGCGGCGCGGCATCGGGCGGGCGCGGCGCGGGGGAACGGAAACGGCACGGCATCGAATCATCAGCTCATCCTCTTGGTGTTGTCAGTTCTACTGGAAGAGTCCCGACGCAAGCCCGCGCACGCCGTGCATCGCCGCGTCAGGAACGCGGCGCGGCGCGCGCAAGCCGGCGGTCGCACCGCGGCTGCGCATGTTGCCCTCGCTCATGTTACCCGCGCCGCATGCATCCTGCCTCGCGAAGCCGGGCCACCCGCTCGGGCGGCTCGCGCGAGGGCGGATCGCCCGCCGGCGGATGCTGCGGCGTCGGCGGATCGGGCGGCCCGTCGTCGCCCTCGTCGGGCTGCGGATCGGGATCGTCGATCTTGGGATACGGCGGCTCGGGTCGATGCAGCGAGATGCCGGTTGGCCAGCCGGCGAAGCCCGATGCACCGGACATGGCGAACCCGGGCGGCGAAGCTGACACAGGCTCCACGGTCGGTCCTCCCAATGCGAGTCAGCGGCAAATACTGCAATTCGTATGCCAGGCGGCTGGACGACGATCCGGGCCGGCCGCCACCGCGCCGGAACCGGGTCCGGCCGCCGTTCATCGCGCGCCCTGGGCATTCCTTACATCCGGCACTGAAAATTTTTCAGACGCCCGGCGCGCGCCACGGCCCGCCGCGCCGCCCGCGGCGGACGGCACGGATCGGCACGCGGCTTGCTCGATCGACAGCATGACCACCCGGAGGGCAAGCGATGCGATCCTTTACCCGATCCCCATTCCCGAGCTCGGCCGAAGTCGAGCACCGGCCGCCGCAGCGGGTTCACGACCATGGACAAGTCCAGGCCGCCGGCAAGGACCAGCCCCCGCCGCGCCAGCAGCCCGCGCGTCCCGCCGAGGAGCGGCGCATCGACCGCGCGCTCGAGGACACCTTCCCGGCCAGCGACCCGCCGGCCACCGGCGGCGTGACCCGCATCGATCCGGCCACGCCCGCCCACCAGCCGCCTGATCGCGGCGAACCGGGCTCGCCCTGAACGGGCGAGCGCTCATTGCAGCAGTTCCTTGCACCAGGAGGTCGAAGATGAACCTGCATCCCGAGACCCAGGGCGCCACCCGCGCCCCCGAGCGCATCATCGGCCGACCCGCCGATTCCAGCGGCCCCGGCCCCGAGGTGATGGCCGCCTCGACGCTGGACGGCAATCGCGTCTATGCCACCGACGGCGTCCAGGTCGGCCATATCAAGGACATCATGCTGGACGTGCGCGGCGGCCGCATCGCCTACGCGGTGCTGTCGAGCGGCGGCCTGCTCGGCATCGGCGACAAGCTGCTGGCCGTGCCCTGGCACGAGCTGACGCTCGACACCGATCGCAAGTGCTTCGTGCTGCCGGTCACCTCGCAGCAGGTACGCGAGGCGCCGGGCTTCGATCGCCATCACTGGCCGAGCTTCGCCGATGCCGAATGGGTGCGCACCCGCGAGCCGGCCGGCGCCGCGGCCACCGGCTGGGATCCCGCCGATCTCGGCCGCTTCGACGTCGATACCGGCCTGGACGAACCTCCGCACGAAAGCTCGCCGAACCGGCCCGAATCGCGATCCGAACCACGCGACGACCGCCATTGATCTGCTACGGTCGTCACGTTTTCAGGAGCGTCCAGCCAGGACGCTCTCTTTTTTTGGTGCTCAGTTTTTTCGTGTCCGGACGGCGTTCGGCGGCCGCGGCATCAATGCGCCAGCCCGCCTCGCGCACGCGCCGCTTGGCTGGCGACGGCCTCGCCCGCCACGGCGGCCGGCGCGACTTCCTCGGGCGGCGGCAGCACGGCCGCGAGCCCGAGTGCATCGATCCACAGCTCGCGCGACCAGCCCAGCGTGTGCAGGGCCAGCGGATCGGCCTGCGCCTCGAGCGCCTCGACGGCGTCCTTCAGCACCTGCGCGACCGGCCCGGTGACACGTTCGGCCGCGATCGCCAGCAGCTTGCGATGCAACTGGTCGCGCGTCTCGACCAGCAGCACGCACTCGGTGGCGACCCGCTCGGCGGCCGCGCGATCCCCGCCCTGCACCGCGTAGGCGATCACCTCGAGCAGGGACTTGCCGAGCGCGGCGGCGGCGGTGCGCACGCGCGAGCTGGCCTCGACGTCGAGGCCCAGCGCGTCGAAGACATCGGCCAGCACCTGGGCGCGGCGATGCGCGGCCTCGCGATGCAGCCGCCATTCGGCGGCCAGTTCCTCGTGCGTGGTAGCGGCCAGCGCGGCGTCGTAGACGGCCATCGCGCGCAGCGTGGTTTCATGCGCCTGATCCAGCAGTTGATGCAATCCCTCGCGATCGACACGCGTCGTCATCCCATGTCCTCCCTTCCAGTCCATCGAGCGCCGCCGGCCCGGCCGGCGGCATGAACGGCACCCTCAGCGCCCCACCTCGCGCGCCAGCGTGCGCGCCGCCGCCAGATGCTTGCGCAGCATCGGCAGGCTGTCCTGCGCGAAGCCGCGCAACTCGGTCGAATGGCCGCCGCGCGCCTCGGCCGAGAACAGCCGGATCGCCTGGCGGTGCGCGGCCGGCCCCGCGATCGCCAGGTAGGCGACATCGAAATCGTGGCCGCGCTTGTTGCGCAGCGCGTCGATGTCGGGATCGACGATCATCGCCGCCTGCGCGGGCACGCCGACCTTCGCGGCGATCGTGCGCAGCGCCTCGTTGGCGCGGCCGTGGTCGTCCAGCATCATCTTGGCGAACTCGCGCACCGCGGGCGACGCCGATTGCTCGATCGCCAACTGGCTGGCCTGCACCTCGCGCTTGCCGGCGATCGCGGCCTTGTCGACGAATTCCGGATCGATGCCTTGCGGGCGCTTGGCGATCTCGCTGTCGCCGACCGGCGAGGCCGGCTTGACGATCTCCGCGCCGACGCGCGGATCGGCGGCGGGCGGCTCGTGCGGCGCCGGGTTCGGGTTGGTCTGCGCCGACGCCGCGCAGGCCGCGCCCAGCGCGACGGCGAGCGCCACCATTCGCCGGCCCTGGCGGCCGGCTGTCCTGGTTCGTTTCATCCTCGCTCTCCTCGATGAGATGGGATCGGCCCTGCCTGCCGCCTCGGGGGCCGCACGCAGCCCGCTCCGGCCCGCAGCGGAACCGGCCGCTACCGCTGACTTACTTCGGCCGGCTCACTTCGGCTGGCTTACTTCGGGTGGATGGTCAGTTGGTCCTGCACCGCGCGCACGCCGTCCACGCTCTTCACCGCGGCCACCGCGAGCGGGCGCTGCGATTCGTCGGGCACGCTGCCGGTGAGCGTCACGTGGCCCTGGCGCGTGCTGACGTGCACGTCGTCCGAGGACAGCCCGCTGGCCTGCACCAGCGCGGCCTTGGCCTTGGTGGTGACGGCCATGTCGCGCATCTTGGCCCCCGCCGAATGGGTGGCCGAGGCGACCGTGTCGCCCGTGTCCGCGCCGGCGTCGAACGGCACGCTCGCGCAGAACGCGGTGGCGGCCGTCAGCGCGACGGCCAGCAAGCCGCGCGGTCCGCGCGAACGCGCGAGACGACGCGGAGTCGACGAGATCCTGTCTGCGTTGCGGTGCTTCATGCCTGGGCTCCTTGCATCGAGCCGGCCCGGTGCCGGCGACAAGGCAGGAGCCGCAAGCACCATGCCCGGGCCGCGCGCCTTGTCGCGCAAGGCCCGAGCGGCGACGCGGCACTTTTCGTCAAGCCGTTTGAAAGATTTACGAACTCGTCGGGCCGATCGGCAAGCCCGGCTCGAGAGATCGATGCGGCGCCCCGATATCAATCGCAGTGCGAAGCAAAAAGGTGACAGACGGGGGGAACGGTGAAAGGCGCGCCGCGCTCAGTCGCGCGAAGGCGAGGTCAGCGAACGCTCCGGCGCCTGGGTGGCGCGCAGGATCTCGCGCGCCAGGACCTGGATGTCGACCGGCTTGCACAGATAGCCGTTGAAGCCGGCCGCCAGCACGCGGCGCTCGTCGGCCTGCCCGGCATGCGCGGTCACCGCCAGCATCGGCGCGTTGATGGCGGTGCGCGCGCCGCCGCGCAGCGCATCGAGCAGCCAGAAGCCGTCGCCGTCGGGCATCGCCAGGTCGGACAGCACCACGGTCGGCCGCGCGCCGTCGATCTTGGCCAGCGCGTCGCGCCCCGAGGAGGCCACCACCACCGCCGCGCCGAGCGTGGCCAGCGCCGCGGCCAGGCTGGTGCGCGAGGTCTCGTCGTCGTCGACCAGCATCACGCGCTGGCCGTCCAGGTTGATGCGCTCGCGCGACAGCGCGTCGTCGTCGCGCCGGCCGCTCCAGGCGATCGCGCCCGAGGGCTGCCAGCCGGCCGGCAGCGCGACCTCGAAGGTGGTGCCGAGGTCGCGCCCGGCGCTGGCGACGCGCACCGCGCCGCCGTGCAGCTCGGCGATGTGGCGCACGATCGACAGCCCGAGCCCGAGCCCGCGCTTGGGCGAGGCCGGCGAGTTCTCGGCGCGGCGGAACGCCTCGAACACATGCGGCAGGAAATCCGCGACCACGCCCTGCCCGGTGTCGGCCACCGTCAGCAGCACGCGCGACTCGTCGCGGGTCAAGCCGATCGTCACGCGACCGCCGCGCGGCGTGAACTTGAAGGCGTTGGACAGCAGGTTGGAGAGCATCTGCTTGAGACGCTCGGCGTCGCCCGAGACCACGCAGGCCTCCAGCGCGCAGTGGGTCTCCAGCGTGATGCCGTCATGGCCGGCGGTGGTGTCGAACGAGCCGGCCACGTCGCCGACCACGCGTACCAGGTCGACCGGCATCGGCTCGAGCCGCAGCTTGCCGGTGGCCAGCGAGGAGGCATCGAGGATATCGGCCACCATGCGCGACAGCGAGCGGGCGCTGCGGTCGATCGCGTCGATCGCCTGCCGCTGCAGCGCGCCGTCGATCGGGTTGCGCATCACCTCGACCCAGCCGTAGATCACGTTCAGCGGCGTGCGCAGCTCGTGCGAGACGATCGCCAGCAGTTCGTCCTTGAGCCGGTTCGAGGTGTCGGCCTGGCGTCGCGCGTCGCGCGCGCCGCGCAGCCGGTGATGGCTGCGCTGCTCGCGGCGGCGCTGCACGCGCGTGTCGCGCAGCGTCAGCGACAGCGCCACGCAGCGCTGCGCTTCGTCGAATACCGGCGAGGCGGCCAGCGTCGCGCGAAACCGCTTGCCGTCGACGCGCAGGCACAGCAGGTCGAGGCCGCCGATCGCCTCGCGCACCTCGCCCACCTCGGCGGCGATCGGGTGCAGGCCCAGCCAGCGCGGCGCGACCAGCATGTCGATATCGTGGCCGAGCGCGTCGGCCTCGGGATACCCGAACATGCGTTGCGCGGCCGGGTTCCAGCTGGTGATGCGCCGATCGGCGCCGACGCCGATGATGGCGTCGGGCGAGGCGTCCACCAGCCGGCGCAGCATGCCGTTGGCCAGTGCCCGCTCGTGCTCGGCGCTGACGTCGCGCAGCACCGCCACCGCGCCGCCGCGCCCGCCGTCAGCGCCGAGCA
>NZ_VWWC01000333.1:0-2777 GCF_011753175.1 Burkholderia sp. Cy-637
CGCCGGCCGTGCGCAGCGCGCGCCGGCGGCCCGGGCGCGCGGCCTCGGGCGATGCGGTATCGAGCGGACGAGACATATCGGATTCCTCAACGTAGCGAGCAGTGGCGTGAAGGTGGCGGGGCCGGTGCATGGCCGGCCCCTGGAACTTGGAACGGCGCTCAGTCGAGCAGCTCGGGTTCCTGCTCGACCAGCCCCGCGTAGAGGCTTTCGAAGGCCTGCAGCGCGCCGTCGGGCTTGCCGATCTGGCCATGCGTGTGGCGCGCGGTGGCCGCGTCGATCGGCTGGGTGGTGCCGGCCGCTTCGGCGAGCAGGGCGGTATGCGCGACGTTGTCGAGCGCGATGTACCACCAGGCCGCCGCCTCGACCGTCGGGCCGCCGGTCAGGATGCCGTGGTTCTTCAGGATCACGCCCTTGTGCGTGCCGCCCTCGGGCTTGGCCAGCGCCTGCGCGATGCGATCGCCCTCGCTGGTGTCGACCACCATGCCGGTGAAGTCGTCGAACAGCGCGTGGTCCTCGTAGAACACGCAGGCGTCCTGGGTCAGCGGCGCCAGCGGGCGGCCCAGCGTCGACCAGGCCTTGCCGTAGGTCGAGTGCGTGTGGGCGGCGGCCACCAGCTCGGGATGGGCCTCGTGGATCGCCGCGTGGATCGCGAAGGCGGCCTTGTTGAGCGGGCGCTCGCCGATCACGGTCTCGCCGCGGCCGTTCACGAGCAGCAGGTCCGAGACCTTGATGCGCGAGAAATGCACGCCGAGCGGATTGACCCAGAAATGGTCGGGCAGCTCGGGATCGCGCGCGGTGATGTGCCCGGCCAGGCCCAGCGCGAAACCGTGCCGCGCGAACAGGCGGAACGCGCCGGCCAGGCGCTCCTGGCGATGGCGGCGCTCGGCCGCGATGCTCGTGCGCGGCGCCGGCGGATCGAACCAGAATTTCTGCTGTGGTCGCGGATTGATCGCGAGACCGGAGGGCGTGCGGGACTGCAGCGGCAGGACGGTGGACATGATCGGCTCTTCGGTAGTGGGGGCAGAGGGGCGGCTAGCGGCCCGGCGGCTGGCGCCCGGGCCGCGGTCCGTCACGGCAGTCGCGGCGGCGGGGGCGTCCTGGCCTGGTTTCGGCGAGGCTGCCCGTGCCGTTCGCGCTGCCTGCTTGCTTGCGCTGTCGTCGCGCCTGCGGATCGAATCGATGCTGACGCGTTCAGGCCGCGGCGCGGTTTGCCTGGCGCGCCGCCACCAGCTCGCGCACGCGCGGGATCAGCTCGCGGCCGTAGTCGGTCGCGTCCTCGAGCGGATCGAAGCCGCGGATCAGGAAGGTGGTGACGCCGATGTCGTAGTAGTCGGCCAGCGCGTCGGCCACCTGCTCGGGCGTGCCGACCAGCGCGGTCGAGTTCGAGCGGCCGCCGCTCAGTTGGGCGATCTCGGTCCACAGCCGCTTGTCGACGCGCGAGCCGCGCTCGGCGGCGGCCAGCAGGCGCCGCGCGCCCTCGCTCTGCTGCGGGCTGCCCACGCCGAGCCCGGCCGCCTCGCGCAGCCGGCGCGTTTCGGCCAGGATGCGCCGAGCGCGATCCCAGGCGGCGTCCTCGGTGGCGGCCAGGATCGGCCGGAACGATACCGAGAAGCGGATCTGCCGGCCTTGCGCGGCCGCGGCGGCGCGCACGCGGCCGGTCAGCTCGCGCACCTGGTCGAGCGATTCGCCCCACAGCGCGTAGATGTCGGCGTGCTTCGCGGCCACCTCCAGCGCCGCCGCCGAGGCGCCGCCGAAGTAGATCGGCACGTGCGGGCGCTGCGCCGGCTTCACCTCGGAGAAGCCCTGGCGGAAGCGGTAATAGGTGCCCTCGTGGTCGAACGGCCGGTCCTCGGTCCAGATCCGGCGCAGGATGCCGAGGTATTCGTCGGTGCGCGCGTAGCGCTGGTCGTGATCGAGGAAATCGCCGTCGCGCTGCTGCTCGCTGTCCGAGCCGCCCGAGATGAAGTGCACGCCGAGCCGCCCGCCGCTGAACTGGTCGAGCGTGGCGATCTGGCGCGCGGCCAGGGTCGGCTCGGTGAAGCCGGGCCGGTGCGCCAGCATGAAGTTCACGCGCTCGGTGACGGCCGCCGCGTAGGAGATGGTCAGCGTCGCCGAGGGACCGGTCGAGTGATGCGGCACCAGGATCCGGTCGAAGCCGGCCTGCTCGTGGGCCTGGGCGAAGGCGCGCACATAGTCGCGATCGACCACGGGGCCCGCGGGCGGGTGGATCTCGGACTGCTTCTGGCTCTGGATCATGCCGATGAATTCGACGCTCATCGCGGGGCTCCGGGTGCGGGCGGCCCGGCGCGGGCCGGGCGGAAAGGGAAAGAGGGCGGGGCCGGTGGCGGCCAGGGAGCCAGGCACCGGAACATGCCGGCCAGATTAGCCGCGGGATCATGCAAGATGGAAATAATTATTTGCGCAAAGAATATCTTTTTTGCATGGTTTGGCGGGCGCCGCCGAGCCCTTAGGCTGGTGGCCGATCCCTTTGCCGGCGGGCTGCCGCCGGCGTTCCGAACCCGAGGAATGGCAATTCGATGGCTACCCTGCTGAGCGACCCGGTCGAGACCGCGGCCGGCTTCCCCGCTCCTGCCGACGAGGCCGCGCTCGATGCGCTGCTGGCCTCGCTCGCGCCCGCGCTGGCCGAGGGCGCGGCGCGTCACGACCTGGACGGCAGCTTCGCGCACGAGCACTTCGCGCTGTTGCACCGGCATGGCCTGGTCGCCCAGGTGGTGCCGCGCGCGGCGGGCGGCGGCGGTGCCTCGCTGGCCCGCGCG
>NZ_VWWC01000334.1:0-2693 GCF_011753175.1 Burkholderia sp. Cy-637
CCGCCCTGCCCAAGGCCGGCGCCGCACCGGCCGTCGCGCCCGGCGGCGCCGGCGCGGGCAAGGCGCTGTACGACTCGGTGTGCGTGGCCTGCCACGCGGCCGGCGTGCTCGGCGCGCCCAAGTTCGGCAACAAGGCCGACTGGGCGCCGCGCCTGAAGGATTCGATGGACACCGTCTACAACTACGCGCTGCACGGCAAGGGTTCGATGCCGCCCAAGGGCGGCTCGAACGCGCCCGACGACCAGGTCAAGGCCGCCGTCGACTACATGGTGGGCGCGGCGAAGTAAGCCGCGCCGGCCGGCTCGCACCAAGCCGGCCACGAAAAAATGGCCCGTGTCCGCTCCAGGCGGCACGGGCCATCTTCGTTCAGGGGCTGTCGAGCCGCGAGCCCGGCGGCTACTTCTGCAGCAGCGCCTTCAGGCTCGCCAGCCGGTCCTTCGGCGTCATCGGCGCCTCCTCGGGGGTGGGCGGCGGCGCCTCGTCCAGTTCCATCTCGACGATGAAGCGCGAGGGCTCGCAGACGATCGTCTCGCGCGCCCGCTTGCGCTTCTTGCACCAGTTCAGGTGCAGGCTGCGCTGCGCGCGCGTGATCGCCACGTACATCAGGCGCCGCTCCTCCTCGATGCGCTCGTCGTCGATCGTGTCGTCCTCGCTGCCGCCGCGATGCGGCATCACGCCTTCCTCCACGCCGACCAGGAACACGTGCGGATACTCGAGCCCCTTCGAGGCGTGCACGGTGGACAGGCGCACCGCGTCGGGATCCTCCTCCTTGCCCTCCAGCATCGACATCAGCGCGACGGTCTGGATCAGGCCCAGCAGGTTCTTGCCGGTATCGGCCAGGCCGTCGGCGTTGTGGAAGCCCTCGGCCTCGCCGTCGACCGCCTCGGTTTCCGGCTTGGTGCCCTTGCGCTTCAACCACTCGAGGAATTCCAGCACGTTCTGCCACTTGCTCTGCGCCTGGCGCTCGTCGAAGGCGTCGTACAGGTAGGCCTCGTAGTGGATCGCCTCCATCATGTCGTCGAGCACGGTGGTGGCGGGATCCTTGTCGGCGCGCTCGGTCAGGCGCTGGATGAAGTCGCAGAACATGCGCAGCGGCTCGATCTGCCGCGCCGACAGCCGCGCCTCGATGCCGCCCATGTAGACCGCCTCGAACAGCGACACCTTGGCCTGCCCCGCGTAGGAGCCGAGCGCCTCCAGCGTGGTGTTGCCGATCCCGCGGCGCGGCGTGGTGACGGCGCGGATGAAGGCGGGATCGTCGTCGGCGTTGGCGATCAGGCGCAGGTAGGCGCACAGGTCCTTGATCTCGGCCTTGTCGAAGAAGGACTGGCCGCCCGACAGCACGTAGGGGATCCGCTCGCGGCGCAGCACCTGCTCGAAGATGCGCGCCTGGAAATTGCCGCGGTAGAGGATCGCGTAGTCGCGGAACTGGGTGCGCCGCTCGAACTTGTGCGCCGAGAGCCGGAACACCACCGATTCGGCCTCGTGCTCCTCGTCGTTGCAGGGCGTCACGGTAATGGTGTCGCCCATGCCGTGCTCGGACCACAGCTTCTTCTCGAACAGCTTCGGGTTGTTGGCGATCACGTTGTTGGCGGCGGTCAGGATCCGCACCGTCGAGCGGTAGTTCTGCTCGAGCTTGACCAGATGCAGCTTCGGGAAATCCTTGCCGAGCTGGGCCAGGTTCTCCAGCGTCGCGCCGCGCCAGCCGTAGATCGCCTGGTCGTCGTCGCCGACCGCCGTGAAGGCCGCGCGCGGCCCGGCCAGCAGCTTGAGCAGCTCGTACTGGCAGGCGTTGGTGTCCTGGTACTCGTCGATCAGCAGGTAGCGCAGCTTGTTCTGCCAGCGATCGCGCACCTGCTCGTTCGCCGCGAACAGCTCGGTGGGCAGGCGGATCAGGTCGTCGAAGTCGACCGCCTGGTAGGCGTGCAGGGTGGCCACGTAGTTGCGGTAGACCAGCGCGGCCTGCTGCTCGTCCTCGTTGGCGGCGATCGCCAGCGCCTGCTCGGGCGTCACCAGCCCGTTCTTCCAGAGCGAGATGATGTTCTGGATCTTGCGGATCAGCCCCTTGTCGGTGGTGCCCATCTGCTCCTGCACCATGCCGAAGCAGTCGTCCGAATCCATGATCGAGAACTGCGGCTTGAGGCCGACGTGCTCGGCTTCCTGGCGCAGGATCTGCACGCCCAGCGAGTGGAAGGTACAGACCGTCAGCTGGTTGACCGGCACCTTGCGGCCTTCCTTGCCGGGCGTGGTCAGCGTCTTGCCTTCCAGCAGCTTGCCGACGCGCTCGCGCATCTCGGCGGCGGCCTTGTTGGTGAAGGTGACGGCCGCGATATGGCGCGGCTCGAAACCCTTGTTCTCGATCAGGTGGGCGATCTTCTGCGTGATCACGCGCGTCTTGCCGCTGCCCGCGCCGGCGAGCACGAGACAGGGACCGTCGAGATAGCGCACCGCTTCGCTTTGAGCGGCATTGAGACCTGCGGACATGGTGACTGGCGGACTGGAGTGCGGGTGACGGCGCCGCCGCCGCGCCTTGGGGCGGGCGCGGTGCGCGCGGCCTGAGCGGCTCGCGCGATGCGGAAAACGACGGACGCGGGAGGGCGCATGTTAACACGCCGCGCGCGATGGAACCGTGACGCGCGCGCGGCGACGGCGACGACGCGCGAGGGCGGCCCGGGCAGCGGCCGGAAAGCACCGCG
>NZ_VWWC01000335.1:0-2594 GCF_011753175.1 Burkholderia sp. Cy-637
TCCGCCGCGCTGCGCCCGCCTTCGCGCCGGCGGCATGAAGGCGGGCGCAGCGCGGCGGCACGGCGCGAGGCCGATGGCAAGGACCGCGGCGATCGCGATATTCGCGACGCCTGGCAGGGCAGCGGGCAGGACGGCAATTCATCTCAGGCAATCGAAAGCAGGCAGGAGCAAGCAATGAAGACATTGGCAATCTGGGTGGCCGCGCTCGGCGCGAGCCTGCCGCTGGCGGCGCTGGCGCAGGACGACGTGATCGCCAGCGCGGGGCAGGCGGCGGTGACGAAGACCGACATCGCGGCGGTCCTGAAGGCGGTCGGCCCCGACGGGCGCACGCGCCTCGCGGCCGATCCGGCCGCGCTGGACGGCCTGGTACGCGCCACGCTCGCCCAGAAGGCGGTGCTGGCCGAGGCGAAGTCGAAGGGCTGGGACAAGCAGGCCCAGGTCACGGCGGCCGTCGAGCAGGCGCGTACCGAGATCGTCGCGCGCAGCTACCTGGCCTCGATCAGCGCGCCGCCCGACAGCTATCCGAGCGACGCCGAGATCCAGGCGATGTACGACCAGAACCACGCGGCCTTCGTCGCGCCGCGCGCGCTGCATGTCGCGCAGATCTACCTGGCGGTCGCGCCGAACGCCGACGCGGCCACCGTCGAGGCGGTGCGCAAGCAGGCCGCCGATCTGGCGAGTCGCGCGCGCGGCGGCGATTTCGCCGCGCTGGCGAAGGCCAGCTCGCAGGACAAGGCGAGTGCGGCGAACGGCGGCGACATGGGCTTCGTGGCCGAGCCGATGCTGGTGCCGGCGGTGCGTCAGGTGGCCGTGACGCTCAAGCCGGGCCAGGTGTCGGCACCGATCCAGACGCCCACCGGCTTCCATATCGTCAAGCTGATCGAGACGCGGCCCGAGAGCCAGCGGCCGCTGGCCGACGTGAAGGAGCAGATCCGCACCGCGTTGCGCGCGCAGAAGGCGCAGCAGAGCGCGCAGGCGCACCTGGCCAAGCTGGCCGGCGGCGCGTCGATCGACGAGGACGCGTTGCGCCGTGCGCTCGCGTCGGTGCAATAAGGCGCGGCATGAGCCTGCATCGCGCCGCGCCGCCGACGGTATCCCGCGACGCCTCGCCGGAGCGCGGCGGCGCGCGAGCCGCCGCCACGCCGCGCGAGCGCGGCAGCACGGTCAATCCCTGGCCCTGGCCGGCCGGGGCGTTTCCGGCGCGCTGTCCGCTGTGCGGTGGCGCGCTCGAGCCGATGCCGGGCATGGAAGGGCGCGCGCGCCATCGCAGCACGCGCAATTCGGCGCGCTGCGTGCTGACCACGCGCCGCTACCAGCCCGACGAGCTGATCGTGCGCGGCGGCGGCGACGAGCAACTGGCCGAGCGCCAGCGCGCGCGTTTCCTGCAGCACTGGGAGCGCCACCTGCTGCTGGCGCGGCGTGTCTGGCCGAGCCTGACGCTGGCGCGCTTCACCACGCTGCTGGCGCTGGCCGACGTGCTCGGGCTCTGGTCGCATCCCTCGCTGCGCGAGGACGACCTGGTGGCCGTGCTGCTGGTGATGGCGGGTTTCATGCGGCTGCCGCAGGACGCCGCCGGCATGGCAGGCACGAATGGCGCGAGCGGCACGAATGGCACGAGCGGCGATGACGCGCCGCGCTGGGGCCGCTTCTGGTTCGACGCCTCGATCCGCGAGCTCGGCGATCTCTGGCGCCTGCACGGCGCCGCGCCGCCGCTGTTCCTGGTGCAGTACCGCGAGCCGGTCACGACGCCGTTCCCGACCGGCGCGCAGGTCTGCGGCTGGCATCGCGTCGAGGGCTTGCGCGCGGCCTGGCACGAGGCGGTGGTGGCGAATCCGCCGCCGCACGCGGCCGATCACGAACGCGCCGCGTTCGCGCGCTTCATCGCGCGTCAGCGCGCGCTCTGAGGCACGAGGCGACGGGAGGCGAGCGCATGGCGATCATCCTGAGGTGTCTCGCGGCCTGCCTGGCGACGATGCTGCTGGCGGCGGCGGGCACCGCGCGCGCGCAGGCGCCGGCGGCCGCATCGGCTGTCGGCAAGACCGTGTGCGTCGACGCCGAGGTGGATGGCGCCCGGGCCCTGTCCTACGACTGCCTGAGCCAGCAGCTCCAGCCACGGGTGGTGGTAGGCAACGCCGCCTCGGGCGCGGCTTCCGCACATCTCGCGACGCAGCCTTCGAATCGCGTCGGCACCTTCAATCTTTCGGCCGAGCGCAATCGCTTCGGCAGCAACTGGGGCAAGTCGGCGACGCCGCAACGGCCGGCGCCGCCGGTGGCGGTGCCGCCGCGCTGAGCGGCGGCGCGACGGCATGGCCCCACCTTCATCACGAGCAGCAGGAGTAGCGACATGGAAGCCAAGCTCAACCTCGATCCGGCGCGCAAGCCGGTTTGCGCGGAGCCCGTCGAGCGAGCGGCGCGACGCACGTTGAAGGGAGCGGCGGGCTGGATCGACTGGGACGACGTGCGCGATTGCCCCGGTTGGTGCCGTGGCGCGATCACGCTCGACGGGCGCTTCACGGTCGACGAGCTGCGCGCCTTGCTGCAGTTCGCCGATCGCCGTGGCCGCTGAGCGCGGCGGCGAACTGCAGCAAGGCGCG
>NZ_VWWC01000336.1:0-2554 GCF_011753175.1 Burkholderia sp. Cy-637
TGCGGCCGCATCGAGCGCCGCGCCGTCGCGGCCCGCCAGCACCACGGCGGTGGAGCGCGCCGCCCGGCTGTCGTCGATCGTCACGCGCGCGCCGGGCACGAGCGCGAACCGGCGGCGCAGCAGTTCCTCGATCTCGGTCTGGCTGCGCTTGCGCTCGGCGAACGGCTTCAGCGCGAGAGTCAGCCTGGCGGTGTCCGCCGCGCCGGCGTCGCCGGCCGCGCCCACGGTGGTGTAGACCGAGGCGATCTCGTCGATGCCGGCGCTCGCGCGGCGCGCGGCCTCGGCCGCCTCGCGCGTGGCCGCCAGGCCGCTGCCGGGATCGCTCGCCACGTCGACGATGATCTGCGTGCCGTCCTCCTGCGGAAAGAAGCTCTGCGGCAGCGCGGCCAGCGCGGCCACCGAGGCCAGCACGAAGACCAGGCCGCCGGCCGCGCAGCGCCACGGATGGCCCAGGCACCAGTTCACCGCCTTCAGGTAGCGCGCCATCAGGCGCCCCTCGCGCGGCGCATGCGCGGCCGGGCGCAGGTAGCGCGCGGCCATCGCCGGGGTCAGCAGGCGCGCCACGCCGAGCGAGACCAGCACGGCCGCCGCCGCGGTCCAGCCGAACTGCATGAAGTAGCGGCCGACCGTGCCGGTCATGAACGAGGTCGGCAGGAATACCGCGACCAGGGTCAGCGAGGTGGCGATCACCGCCATGCCGATTTCCTCGGCCGCGTCGAAGGCGGCCTGCCGCGGCGACTTGCCCATCGCCAGGTGGCGGGCGATGTTCTCGACCTCGACGATCGCATCGTCCACCAGCACCCCGATCACCAGGATCAGCGCCAGCATGGTCAACTGGTTCAGCGAGAAGCCGAGCCAGGCCAGCACCAGGAAGGTGGGCACCACCGACAGCGGCAACGCGGCGGCCGACACCAGGGTGGCGCGCCAGTCGCGCAGGAACAGCCAGACCACCACCACCGCGAGCGCGCAGCCCTCGTAGAGCGCGCGCATCGCATGGCGGTACACCTCGTTGACCGGGGCCACGTTGTCGGTGAAGGTGTCGATGGCGATGTCCGGATGCGCGACGCGCAGCGCGGCGACGGCCGCCTGCACGCCGCGCGCGGCGCGCGTCTCGTCGGCGTCCTCGCGCTGCATCACCTGCACCCCGATCACCGGGCGGCCGTCGAGCAGGGCCAGCTCGGTGGGCCGCGCCGCCGTGTCGCGCACGCTGGCGAGATCGGCCAGGCGCACCGCGCGGCCCTCCTTGAGCGACAGGCTGGCGTCGGCCAACGCGGCCACCCCGGTGGCGCTGGCGCGCCATTGCAGGGGCCGCTCGGTGCCGTCCAGCGCGATGCGCCCGGCCTGGGTGTCCTCCACCAGCCCGGCCACCTGGGCGGCCACGGTGCCGGCATCCAGATGCAGGGCACGCAGCGCGACCGGGTCGAGCCCGACCTCGATCTCGCGCGCGGCGCCGCCCTGCCGCTTCACGCTGCCCACGCCCGGCACCGCGGCCAGCGCGCGATTCAGCTCGGTGTCCACGAAGCGGCTCAGGTCGAGCGCGTCGCGCCGCGTGGAGGACACCACCAGCAGGAACATCAGGTTCTCGGTGCCGTCGGCGCGCACCACCGGGTCGCGCACGCCCGGCGGCAGGCGATCGCGCACGCGCGCCACGGCGGCGCGCACCGCGTCGAGCGCCTCGGCGCGCTTGCGCTCGGGCTCGAATTCGATGGTGGTATGCGACTGCCCCTCGCTGACCTGCGACAGCACATGGCGCACGCGGCCGGTGCCGGCCACCGCCTGCTCGATCACGCGCGTGAGTTCGCGCTCGACCTGGCCGGCCGGCGTGCCGGGCCACTGCGCATCGACCACGATCTGCGGGATCTCCACCACCGGCAGCTCGGTGACCGGCAGCGAACCGAAGCCGACCAGCCCGCCGATGCACAGCGCGAGAAACAGCAGCACGGCGGGCAGCGGCCGGCGGATCGACCAGGCGGAGACGTTCATCGCGCGTCGGCCCGCTGCATCGCGCCCGCCTCGACCACCGCCACCCGATCGCCCTCGTCGAGCAGGCCGGCGCCGCGCTCGACCACGCGCGCGCCGGGCGGCAGGCCGGCCAGCACCTCGACGCGGCCGTCGCGGCGCTGCCCGGTGCTGAGCTTGAGCGCGTGCACGTGGTGCGTGTCGTCGACGCGCCAGGCGTAGTCGAAGCCGTCGCGCGTGACGATCGCGCTGGCGGGCAGCGTGCTGACCTCGGCCGGCGCACCGGCCAGGATGCCCGAGGCCACGCCGCCCGCCTTCAGCGCGGACGAGGCCGGCAGATCGACATAGACGATGCCGGTGAGGGTGGCCGGGTCGAGCAGCGGCGAGACGCGCCGCACCGTGCCGACCACACTGCTGCCGTCGGGCGCGGTGATCACGGCCTGCTGCCGCTCGTGCACCGCGGCGATCTCGCGCATCCCCACCTGGGCCCGCCATTCGAGCCGGCCGCCCGGGATCAGGGTGAACACCGCGCTGCCGGCCGCGGGCACGCTGCCGGCGCTGGCGCGGCTGCTGGCGATCAGGCCGTCGACCGGCG
>NZ_VWWC01000337.1:0-2606 GCF_011753175.1 Burkholderia sp. Cy-637
CCGCTGCCGCCGGCCGCGTCCTGGCGCGCCTGCAACTGCGCCTGCACGGCGGCGGCCGCCGCCAGCGCGGCGGCGTCCGCCGGCGTGGCCGCGGTTTGCACATCCTGGCCGTCGTCCGAATCGTCGCTGCCGTCCGCGTGCTTGTGTCCGCCGTGATGCCCGCGCACCTTGCCGTCGCCCGAGGACGGATCGGTGGCGGCCGTCGTCGTCGCCGCCGGTTTCGGCTGGGGCTGCGGCTGCTGGTTCGCCACGCTCTGCTGCAGGGTCTGCGAGAACGGCGTCGACGAGGACGCGCCGGCGGCATCGTTCGACCGCGAGCCGGAGCCGGCCTGGTTGGCGGCGGTGGCGGCGTCGAGCAGCGATGCGGTCAGGGAGAGGGCGGGCATGGCGGTGTCTCGATCGGGTTACTTGGAGGGATGCGCCGCGTCGGCGCGCATGCGCAGCACCTTCGCCGCATGTTCGTCGGCGTCGCGCTGCTCGCGTTTCGCGGCACGTTGCTGATCCTGCGCGAGGCCGCGTTTCTGCAGGATTTCGTAGGAACCCAGGGTGCGCTTGCGCGCCTGCCATTCGGGGCGGGCCGCGTCCACGCGCGCCTCGGCGGCGGCCACGATGCGCCGCTGCTGGCCGATCGCCGCGTCCAGCGTGTCGATGAAGGACTGGAAGTTGCGCATGCTGCCGGCCGGCATGCCGGCCTGGGCGTCCAGCGCGAAACGCGCGTGGTATTCGTCGCGATAGCGCAGCAGCGCGTCGAGCTGGTCCTGCGCCGAGCCGCGCTCGCGCTGCGCATGGCCGAGCGCCCGGGTGGCGTTGTCGAGGTCTTCCTGCGCGCGATCGAGCAGGATCTGCAGCGGGAACGTCGCGGCCATGCTCAGCCTCCTTCGTATTGGAACAGCGCGTCGAGCCCGGCCAGGCAGGACTCGAACGGCGCGCATTCGCGAAAGCCCTGCTGCAGGAAGGCCTCGATGCGCGGGTAGAGCGCGATGGCGCGGTCGAGCTGGGCATCGCGCCCGGCCGCGTAGGCGCCCACCGCGATCAGGTCGCGATTGCGCTGGTAGCGCGAGAGCATCTGCTTGAAGCGGCGCACGCGATCGAGATGGCGCTCGTCGATCAGCGAGGTCATGGCGCGGCTGATCGACTGCTCGATGTCGATCGCGGGATAGTGGCCGGCCTCGGCCAGCTGGCGCGACAACACGATATGGCCGTCCAGGATCGCGCGCGCCGAATCGGCGATCGGGTCCTGCTGGTCGTCGCCCTCGGTCAGCACCGTGTAGAAGGCGGTGATCGAGCCGCCGCCTTCCGGGCCGTTGCCGGTGCGCTCCACCAGCGCCGGCAGCTTGGCGAACACCGAGGGCGGATAACCCTTGGTGGCCGGCGGTTCGCCGATCGCCAGCGCGATCTCGCGCTGCGCCATCGCGTAGCGCGTGAGCGAATCCATCAGCAGCAGCACGTGCTTGCCCTGGTCGCGGAAGTATTCGGCCAGCGAGGTCGCGTAGGCGGCGCCCTGCATGCGCAGCAGCGGCGACACGTCGGCCGGCGCGGCCACCACCACCGAGCGCGCCAGGCCGTCCTCGCCGAGGATCTGCTCGATGAATTCCTTCACCTCGCGGCCGCGCTCGCCGATCAGGCCGATCACGATCACCTCGGCGCTGGTGTAGCGCGCCATGGTGCCGAGCAGCACCGACTTGCCCACGCCCGAACCGGCGAACAGGCCCATGCGCTGGCCGCGCCCCACCGTCAGCAGCGCGTTGATGGCGCGCACGCCGACATCGAGCACGTGATGGATCGGCTCGCGCTCCAGCGGGTTGATGGTCGGCGCCGAGAGCGGCGCGTCGAGTTCCGAGGCGAGCGGGCCGAGCCGGTCGAGCGGGCGGCCCGAGGCGTCCACCACGCGGCCCAGCATCTGCCAGCCGACCGGCAGGCGCTTGGCGCCGGCCAGCGGATCGGCGATCGGCGCGCGTTCCAGCGGCCAGACGCGCGCGCCGGGCAGCACCCCGGCCACCTCGGTGGTCGGCATCAGGAACAGGCGTTCGCCGGCGAAGCCGACCACCTCGGCCTCGGCCACCGGCAGGGTGCTGCCCGGCGGCAGTTCGATGGTGCATTCGGCGCCCACCGACAGGCGCAGCCCGGTGGCTTCCAGCACCAGGCCGGCGGCGCGCGTGAGGCGCCCGCAGGGGCGCAGCGGCAGCGCGCGGGCGCTGCGTTCGCGCAGCGCGCCGAGCTGCTCCAGCCAGTGCGCCAGATGCGGGTTCGACACGGCGGGCGCCGCGTCGTCGAGCAGGAGGTCGGGCGCGCGGCTCATGGTTTCACCACTCGCTCGAACGGCCGAGCGCGGCGGCCACGCGCTCCCAGCGCGTGGGCAGGGTCGCGTCGATCTCGCCCGAGGCGGCCTGGGCGCGGCAGCCGCCGCGCTCGATGGCCGGGTCGGTGCGCACGCTCCAGCCCAGCGCGTCGAGTTCTTCCTGCAGGTAGGCCTCCACCACCGGCAGGTCGGCGGGGCTCACCACCAGTTGCGGCGCGCCGGCGAGGGCCGGCTCGGCGGCCAGCGCCTCGCGCGCGGCGGCCAGCACGGTGCCGGGGTCCAGTTGCACGTGCTGGCGCACCACCTG
>NZ_VWWC01000338.1:0-2520 GCF_011753175.1 Burkholderia sp. Cy-637
TCGACTCATCCAACCTTGCTTCCTCTTTCGTGCCGCGTTTCCGTTAGCGCGAAAGAGGCGTGATTCTAAGCAGCCCATCGCCTTCGTGCAAGCGTTTTCGCAAAGAAAATGCATGAAGGGCGCCGCTCGCGCGGCGCCCTTCATGGCAACTCGTTGATACCAAAAGAAGAAACGCGAAATTCGGTTGCTCACGCAACCAACATCGCCCTCACTGACCCGCCGGCGTCCCCTCGTAGAAGCGCGCGAGATCGGTCTTCATCGCATGCAAGGCGGCATCGTCGAGGTAGATCATGTGCCCCGCCGGGTAGTAGCGCAGCTCGAGGTTCGGACGCAGCGACTTGTCGAGCCCGAGATGCGATAGCGCATATTCAGTGGCATAGAACGGCGTCGCCAGATCGAAATAGCCGTTCAGCGACATCACTCGCAGCTTCGGGTTCTGCCGCATCGCCTCGGCAAGATCGCCGGCGGCATAGGGCACCGCCAGTTGCTCACCCCACCATTCGCGATGCTTCCAATCCCATTGCCGCAAGGCGGCATCGTTGAAGACGCGATAGCGGTCGCTCGGCCGGTAGTCGAGATCCTGCGCCAGATGCCGATGCAGCGCCGCGTCGAACACGCTGGAGATGCTGGTCGCCGATGCATCGAAATCGCCATGCTCCCCCGCATCGTCGTAGTCGATACCCTTGAAGCGCGCATCGTAGCGCCCCAGGTTACGCGACTCGCCGCGCAGCAACTGCTTGCGGAACCGCGACGGCCCGATGCGCAGCCGCGCCTCTTTTATATATGACACGTCGAGTCCCGTATAAGCGGCGATGCGCGCCGCGATCGCATCGCGCTCGGCATCGGGCAAGGCATCCCCCTGCGCGAGCGCCTGCTCATAAGGGCCGCGCGCGAAGGCACGGACTTCGTCGAGAAACGCGGGCAGGTTGGGCGGCTTGGGCGAAAGACGGTCGTGATACCAGGCGATCGCGGCGAAGCTCGGCAAATAGCTTTCGCTTTCGAAATCCGAACCCGCCGAGAACGCCGCCGAATCGAGCACCGACGACATCAGGATCACCCCGTTCAAGGCGATATTGCTGCGATCGTTCAGGCGATACGCCAGCATCGCCGCGCGAGCCGTGCCATAGGACTCGCCGAGCAGGTACTTCGGCGAATCCCAGCGCTGGTACACCGTCAGGTAGCGCTCGATGAAATGATCGAAGGCATCGAGATCGCTGTCGACACCCCAGAAATTCTTCCCGCTCGCGTGGCCGACCGCGCGCGAGAAGCCGGCGCCCACCGCGTCGATGAAGACCAGGTCGGTCTGTGCCAGCAGGCTGTCGGGGTTGTCGGCGAGATCGTAGGGCGCGGGTCCGCTGATATCGGGGCTGGCCGTGCGTGCTCGCTTCGGGCCGAACGAGCCCATCATCAGGAACATGGTGCCGGCGCCGGGGCCGCCGTTGAACAGGAAGGTGACCGGCCGCTGCGAGGCGCGCCGGCCATTCGCCGTATATGCAATATAGAAGACGCTGGCCGTGGCCTGCCCCGCATCGTCGCGCAGCAGCAGGTTGCCTGCCGTCGCGGTGTAGTCGATGGTGCGGCCGTCGAGCCGGATCGAGTGGCGCGTCACGGCGCTGGTTTCGGGCGGCACCGGAATGAACTCGCCGCCATTCGGCGCGCGATGCGCATCGGCGCCTGCATTCGCGCTGTCGTCGGCGGACGGACGGCCCGTCGTCGCCGAAGCAGGAGAAACAGCCGAAGCGGCCGAAGCGGCCGAGGCAGACGCCGCCCCCTTCGAAGAAGCCGCCGCCCGCGCCTGCACCTCGCTGGCCGGCACCGCGGCCGGCTCGGCCGCCCGCGCCCATCCTCCCGCCGACATCGCGACGAGCCACCCCAGACAGCACAACGATGCATTCAGACGAAGCGGCATGACATCCTCGATCGAGACGGCGCGCGTGACGGTCTGCGGATTGTCGGCAAATCGTGCCGGGGCGTCAACGCGAAGCCGTCGCCCTCGAAACGAAACGGGCGAGCCACCCGGCCCGCCCGTTCCCGATCCAGCCGCCGCCCCGCTCAGGCGCGCCGCCAGACCCGCACCAGCAGCGCCCCGATCGAGGTCAGCACCGCCATCGCGACCACCGCCGTCCAGCCCCACTGCGCGAACAGCAGGGTGCCGATCGCGGCGCCCGTCGACATGCCGACGAACATGCCGACGAACAGCACCGCATTGAGGCGGCTGCGCGAAGCCGGATCGATGCCGTAGACGATGGTCTGGTGCGCGATCAGGGTCGACTGGAAGCCGAGATCGAAACCGACCGTGGCCAGCGCGATCAGGCCGAGCTGCGCCGACACCGACAGCCAGGGCGCCAGCCACATCGCCGCGAACGAGACGGTGGCGATCGCGATCCCGAGCCGGGTGCCGTCCCGCCCGCCAGCCGCACGGAGGCCATCGTGGTCGAGCAAGTGATCCTGGGCATTTTTCTGGTGCTGCCGCTCGTGATCGTCGCGGCCCTGTTCTCCGACGAGCTGTGGCAGGAACAT
>NZ_VWWC01000339.1:0-2418 GCF_011753175.1 Burkholderia sp. Cy-637
CGGCCGGCGGCCAGGTCCCAGGCCGCGCAACCGACGCTCTTGAACAGCACCGGCTGCTGCGCCTCGGCGCGGCCGCCGGCCTGCTCCGCCGCCACGATCGCGCCGGCCAGCGAGCCGACGCGCGCCCAGTCGACGCCGGCCAGGATCAGGTCGCCGGCCTCGTGATGCGCGCCGTCGGGATCGTCGACGAACAGGGCGCTGCCGTTCACGGTCCGCGCGGCGATCTCGGCGCGATCGGCGGTGAACACGCCGACGCCCACCACCAGGCGCCCGGCGCGCGCCGCCTCGTGATAGACCGGCGTGGCGCTGGTGGTGGCGGCGATCACCAGGTCGACCGAATCGGGCACCGGCGCCTCGCCGAACGGCTCGATGCCGGGCAGGCTCTCGCGCCAGCGCGCGCAGAACGCCTCGGCGCGCTCCACCGAGCGCGCCTTCACGCGCACGCGCGCCTCGGGATACAGCTCGGCCAGCGCGTCGAGGTGATGCGCGGCCTGGGTGCCGATGCCGTACAGCAGCACCTCGCGCGGCGCCGCCGCCAGGAAGGTGCGCGCGCCCAGCATGGTGATGCCGGCGGTGCGCCGCCCGGTGACGGTCGGCCCGTCGAGCGAGACCAGCGCCTCGCCGCTGCCGGGATCGTAGGCCACCACCTGGCCGTGGATGGTCGGCAGGTCGCGCTCGCGGTTGCCCGGGCAGACATTGACCAGCTTGTGGATCGCGATGTCGTCGGCCGCGGCCGGCATCGACAGCATCACGCCGCCCTCGCGCAGCGGCACCGCCAGCCGCGCCGGGCTCAGGATCCGGCCTTCGGCCGCGTCGCGCGCGGCCACCGCCAGCGCGTCCACCAGGGGCCCGAACGGCAGGCAGGCCGCCGTTCGTGCCGCATCGCATACCGCAAGAGTCATCGAAACGCCTCCTCGTGATTGCCGGCGCGGGCCGCCTGTTCTCAGGCGTCGCGCTCGCGCGGGAAGCGCACACGTTAAGCGAGCCCGGCACCGGCGGCAAGCGGCGTCAAAAAAACGGGTACGATCGCGCCCGGCGCCTGCGAGCCGGCGCGCGAAGCCGCGCCCGGCGGCGATCGGTAAAAAGTATCGGAACCCGGCGCCGGATCCGCGGTCCCTTACAGACGCCCTGCGCCAAGCCGGCCGAGCCGGCGCCAGGCAGGTTCCCTGCACTACCGCACCACCCGTTCACCGTTTTTCCTCGATTCAATGAATGCCATCTGGTTTGCCCCCCTCGTCGGCTGTCTGATCCTGCTGGCCGCCTCCTGCGCGATCGCCCTGGCGGTGCGCTTCGTGCTGTTCCGCGTGGTCGCGAAGTTCGCAGCGCGCACCCCCACCCGCTTCGACGACGTGCTGTTCCAGTTCGGCGCCTTCAAGTGGCTCTCGCGCCTGGTGCCCTTCGTGGTGTTCCAGCTCGGTTTCCGCTCGATCCCGAACATTCCCGAATCGGCCGCGCAGATCGTCGACAAGCTGCTGTTCGCGATCGTGGTGTTCCTGGTGACGATGACGATCGGCGCGGTGCTGTCGGCCGCCGAGCACCTGCACCGCACCCAGCCGCGCGAGCGGCCCACGCTGTCGCTCAAGGGCGCGATGCAGCTGATCAAGCTGGTGATGTACATCACCGCCGCGCTGGTGGTGATCGGCACCGTCACCGGCAAGCAGATCGGCCTGCTGCTGTCGGGGATCGGCGCGATGTCGGCGGTGCTGATGCTGATCTTCAAGGACACCATCCTGGGCCTGGTGGCCGGCGTGCAGTTGTCCTCCAACGACATGCTGCGGATCGGCGACTGGATCACCATGCCGAGCGCGGGCGCCGACGGCGACGTGATCGACATCACGCTGAACACCGTGAAGGTGGCCAACTTCGATCGCACCATCATCACCATCCCGACCTGGAAGCTGATCACCGAGAGCTACCAGAACTGGCGCGGCATGACCGAATCGGGCGGGCGGCGCATCAAGCGCGCGCTGTTCGTCGACGCGAGCAGCGTGCGCTTCCTGAGCACCGAGGAGATCGCGCGGCTGGAGCGCTTCACGCTGCTGAAGGACTACCTGGCGGGCAAGCGCGACACGCTGGCCGAATGGAACGGCGCGCTCGGCGCCGACGGCGAGTGGATGGGCAATCGCCGCCAGTTGACCAACCTCGGCACCTTCCGCGCCTATTGCGACAGCTACCTGCAGCGCCACCCGCGCATCCATCGCGGCATGACGCGCATGGCGCGCCAGTTGCCGCTGACGGCCGAGGGCATCCCGATGGAGCTGTACTGCTTCACCGATACCACCACCTGGCTCGACTACGAGACCATCCAGGGCGACATCTTCGACCACCTGCTCGCCGTGCTGCCCGAGTTCGGGCTGCGCGTCTACCAGCATCCTTCGGGCTTCGACATGCGCGGCATGATGGAGGCCGCGGCGGCCT
>NZ_VWWC01000340.1:0-2475 GCF_011753175.1 Burkholderia sp. Cy-637
ATCTGTCCGCCTATGTGGTGGATGCAAACCTGAAGCCCTTGCCGATTGGCGTGGCAGGCGAACTCTGCGTTGGCGGAGCGGGTCTGGCGCGTGGCTACCTGAATCGTCCCGAACTGACGGCGGAGCGCTTTATCCGCAATCCGTTCAGCGAACGAGAGGACGCGCGCCTGTATCGCACGGGAGATTTGGCGCGTTTCCTGCCCGATGGGCGGCTCGAATACCTGGGCCGTATCGATACACAGGTGAAGATTCGCGGCTTCCGGATGGAGCTGGGAGAGATCGAGGCGGCGCTGGCGGCCTTGCCGGGCGTTCGCGAATCGCTGGTGATGGCGCGCGAGGACGAACCGGGCGAGAAGCGCCTGGTGGCCTATCTGGTGTTTGCCGCCGAGCATCCTGCCCAGGACGCCGCGCAACTGCGCACGGCGCTGTCGCGCAGCCTGCCGGACTTCATGTTGCCGGCCGCCTATGTCTCACTCGACCACTTCCCGCTGACGCCGAACGGCAAGATCGATCGCAAGGCGCTGCCGCATCCCTCGCAAGCTGCCGGTGCATTGCAACTGGCGAGCGCATCGCAGTATGTCGCGCCGCGGACCTCGATCGAGGAGCGGCTGGCCGCCATCTGGGCGCAGGTACTGCATCTCGAGCAGATCGGTGTTCACGACAATTTCTTCACCGTGGGCGGCGATTCGATCCGCGCCGTGTCCTTGCTGTCGCGTGCGAAGGCGCAAGGGCTCGAATTCGCGCTGGTGGATCTGTTCACCCATCAGACCATCGCGAACCTGGCCCAGGCGCTGACGCTGTCCGATATCAGCGTGCTGCCGCAGACGTTCGACCTGAGCCTGAGCGAACACGACTCGGCGCGCCTGCCGGCCGATGTGGAGGACGCTTATCCGCTGACGGCCCTGCAACTGGGCATGGTGTATCACAACGAGCAAGCCAGCGAGGATGCGTCGCTGTATCACGACGTGTTCAGCTATCGCTTCGGCGTGCCGGCTTGGGATGAAGCCACGCTGCGTCGCGTACTCGATGCGATGACGCGCCGGCACCCGGTGCTGCGCACCGCGTTCGATCTCGAACATTTCGAGGAGCCGCTTCAACTGGTGCGTGCCGAGGCGCAAGTCCCGCTGACGGTGATCGACATCTCGATGCACGACGAAGCGCGGCAGGAGCAACTGCTGGCGGACTTCATGGAAGCTGAGCGCCGGGCAGCGGTTTCGCTCGACAAAGCACCGCTGCTGCGCGTGTTCATCCACGTCCGCGGCGAGCAGGAGATCCAGTACACGCTGAGCTTCCATCACGCGATCCTCGACGGCTGGAGCGTCGCATCGTTGAACACGGAGCTGTTCCAGTCCTATCTCGCCGTGCTGGGCGGCGATGAAACGAGCCTGACAGCACCGCCGCTGGCGCGCACGCCGCGCTCGGCGGTGGAAGCCGAACGCGGAGCACTGGCCTCGGAAGCCCATCGCGGCTTCTGGCGCGAGTTCCTCGGCGGCCATACTTTCAGCGCCTTGCCACCGGCCGAGACGCAAGCCGAAACGACCACCTCGCAACACGTGCTGGGTGTCGAAATCGACGCCGGAATCCGCGCCCGGCTCGCGGCAACCGCGAACGCCCTGGGCGTGCCGATGCGCAGCGTGTTGCTGGCGGCGCATCTGCGCGTGCTCTCGATGCTGGCGGGCAAGCCCGACGTGACCACGGGCCTGGTGTCGAACGTGCGCCAGGAGCAGGCCGACGGCGAGAAGGTACTCGGCCTGTTCCTCAACACGCTGCCGCTGCGCCAGACGCTGGCGCCGATGAGCTGGGCCGAGCTGATCCGCCAGACCTTCGGCACCGAGCTGAAGGTGATCCGCCATCGTCATTACCCGTATTTCCAGCTGCAACTCGAGAACGACCGGCAGGCGCTCTACGAAGTGGCGTTCAACTACGTGAACTTCCACGTCTACGAGTCGCTGGAGCAGGCAGCCGGCTTCGAGGCACGCGGCGGGCAGGGTTTCGAGGCCACCAACTTCGCGATGACCGTCAACTTCGCCGATACCTCGGACGGTTTGTCGATCGACATGAAGATCGACCCGTCGCGGCTGTCGGCGCGGCAGGGCGGCCACGTCCTCGCTTATTACGTGGCGGCGTTGACGGCGATCGCCGCCGACGCCCAGGCTGATCACAGCCTTTGCGATCTGCTTTCGAACGCGGAGCGGCAGCAGTTGCGTAGCGCTGCCAACGAGCCCGAGGCGAGCTACGAGCAAGAGGGTACGCTGCACGGTCGCTTCGAGGCCCAGGCGGCGCTCATGCCGGAGGTGATCGCGGTCGAGTTCGAGAGCGAGCGCCTGAGCTACGGGGAACTCAATGCACGGGCGAATCGCCTGGCGCATCGGCTGATCGCGGCGGGCGTGAGCAAGGACGATCGCGTCGCGATCTGCGTGGAGCGTGGTGTCGGCATGATCGTCGGCCTGCTGGCCATCCTCAAGGCCGGAGCCG
>NZ_VWWC01000341.1:0-2461 GCF_011753175.1 Burkholderia sp. Cy-637
CGCGGCGGCGCGGGCCGGCATCGCGCCGGCCAGGCCGGCGCAGGTCGCGGCCAGTATCGAGGCCGACAGCGAGGCCGACAGCGCGGCCTTGGCGGCGAGGGCGCGCAGGCCCTCGCGGGAAACGGAGCGGCTCATCGCGTCAGTCCTGCAGGCGGCGCGCCGCGACGCGACGCAGCGCGCGGTACAGCAGGGCGGCCATCGCGATCGCCGCGAGCACGCCGCCCAGCACCAGCAGCAGCGGATGCGAGGACAGCGCCCAGCGCAGGTACTCGAAGGGCGGCAGCTTGCCGAGGTAGTAGCTGTCGCCGTTGGTGGTGACCGTCACCGAGCGGCCGTGCACCACGTCCATCGCGCCCTGCACCTGGGGCAGCACGTCGGCGTCGAGCAGGGCCGAGGTGATCTCGGCTTCCGATTCGCCCGGCGAGCTGATCAGCGCGACCACGCTGCGGCCGGCGCGCAGCGGCGACTCGAAGCCGGTGATCAGCGCGCTGTCGCCGTTGCTGACCAGCGAGAGATCGGCGCGCGCCGGGGTGCGCTCGATGCCGTGCGGGCCGTGCCACCAGTTGGCGATGCGCGGGCCGAGGTCGGACAGCGTGAAGCTGCTGGTCTCGCCGTCGCTGGAGAAGGGCATCGACTTGGCCCAGCGCTGCAGCAGCGGCTGGCGCCCCGGGCCGCCGATCATCAGCAGGTCCTTGTCGGCGAGGCTGTCGACCTGGCCGGGGCCGGCCACCGTCACGCCGGTCACCGGGTAGCCGGTCGATTCGCCCATCCGGCCCATCGCCAGCAGGAACAGGCTGTAGTCGCCCGGAGTGGCTTCGTCGGGCAGGATCGCGGCGGTCTGCGAGAGATCGGCCAGGCGCGTGAACGGGAAGCCGCTGTTGGCGAACGCGGCCAGGTCGGGCAGCGCCATGTAGTGCGGGAACGGCGAGAGGTCCAGGGTCGAGTCGGGATCGATCGTGCCTTCCACGTTCGGCAGCAGCGCGCCGGCGCAGTCGCCGGTGTTCGGGATGTCGTAGTAGTACTGCAGGTTCAGCTGCGAGTGCGGGGTCAGCAGCAGCGGCGGCACCTGCACGATGTGGCGCGCGCTGCCGGTATCGCCCGACTCGGCGCCCAGGCGTCCCAGGAAGCGCGCGATGCTGAAGCGCGAGGGATCGACCGCCGGGATCTGCAGCGAGCGCACGAAGCGGTTGTTGACGCTGATGTTCAGCGAGGAGCGATCCGGGCGCGGGCGCACCGAATAGCGGTAGCGCAGGTCGAGCGAGGCGCCGTTGGTGTTCCACATGAACAGGTCGGGCGGCACGCGCATGGTCAGCGAGATCGCGCCGGCGTCGTAGCCCTTCACCGACAGCGCGCGCGAGTCGGCCAGCTCGCCGAGCCGCACCGGGCGCGCGGTCGGCAGCCAGTTCGGCGCGTCGTAGGGCTGGCGCGGCTTGAGCGTGACCAGCTGGGTGATGGTGGTGCTGGTGCCCGACAGCGCGTTCTGGCCCAGCGCCAGCGCCGCGGCGGCGGTCTTCAGCTCGTCGCCGTTGCGGCCCAGCACCAGCAGCAGCGAGCCGCGCGCGTTGTCGTCGCGTGCCATCACGGCGATGGTCGGGCCGCTGATGGCGGGCAGCGCGAGGCCGGCCGGATGCGAATCGGCCAGCGCGAACAGCACCGCGTTGCCGGCCAGCGGCAGGCTGCCGACCTGGGCCGGGAACAGCGCGCCGCGATAGCCCGCCAGCGAGCCGAACCACGAGGCCAGCGTGCCGGCCGCCTCCAGCGTGGCCGGGTCGGGCTTGTCGGCGAACACGAAGGGCAGCTCGAGGCGGCGCACGTCGCGGCGGTCGAAGAAGGGCGCGGGCAGCGCGCCCAGCTCCGGCTTGACCGGCAGCGAGGCGTAGCTGAGGTCCAGCGAGCTGGCGTTGCTGACGGTGGCCCACAGCGTGGAGTTGGCCGGATCCTCGCAGCGCCGCGTGTAATGGCCCACCAGCTGGACGTTGAGGTGGTTGAATTCGGTGATGAAGCGCGGATCGAGCGGCACGTCGCGCGCCACCGTGGTGCCGGCCTGCGCCTGCGGCACCGGCAGGGTGGCGGCCACCTCGCCGTTGATCAGCACCTTGAGCTGCGACATGTCGGGCAGCAGGGCCGGCGAGTAGCTGTAGATCAGGTGCAGGGTGGCGGCGGTCACCACCTCGTCGTTGCGTACCGAGAAGGGCACGCCGTTCTGGCCGTCGGTGCCGCGCAACTGCAGCGGGTCGAGCGCGCCGAGATCGGCGAAGCTGAGCGTCTGGCGGCGCCCGCCCGGCACCAGGGTGCCGGGGTTGGCGGTGGTCGGCGGGCGCATGCCGAGCAGCTTCTGCTGCTCCGGCGGCAACGGCGGCGCGACCAGCGCGAAGGCCGGCTGGCTGCCGGCGCGCGGATCGAACTGGCGTGCCGCGCTCGGCGCGCCGACCGAGCCGGCCGAGAGCGCGCCGTCGCTCGC
>NZ_VWWC01000342.1:0-2438 GCF_011753175.1 Burkholderia sp. Cy-637
CAATGCCTGGAACCGGCCGGAGCTGGAGCGCGCCGGCATCGGCTTCGCCGAGCACGATGCGCGCTACGCCTATGGCCGCGAATGGATCACCGTGGTCGAGGCGCTGCTGCGCGGCGAAACCGTGCGCGGTGATGCTGATCGCGCTGCGGCAGGCCGAGGGCGGGGTGAGGATCGATGCGCGTGCCCGCGATTCGCTGGCCGCCTCGCGCTGGCTGGCGCGCTTGCGCGAGGCGCGCTCCGACTGGCAGGTCGAGATGTCGGGCGTCGAGGGGGAGCCGGGCCAGGGCACGACGGGCACGATCCGCTTCGCGGTGCGGATCCGCTGGCCCGACGCGGTGCCGCTGCCTCGCGCGGCTCGTGCCGATTTCTTCGTAGCGCGGGGAGGGCGGCGATGATGAAGGCGATCGTCGCGCGGGTCTGCCCGCATGCGGGGGTGCGCCGGCTGCTGGCCCTGGCCGGCGTCGCGTCGGCCGTGTTCGGCGGGTTGTGGGCCGTGTCCGGCGAGCTCGACTGGAGCGGTATCGCCGGGGCTCGCGCCCGGCACGGTGAAGCGCTGGCGCAGCGGGAACTGGCCGAACGGCGGCTGGATTTGCAGCCAGACCCGCGATCGATCGAACCGGAGCCATCGCGCCAGGAGGAAGTGCCGGGGCAGTCCTCGCTCGACGCTCGCGCGGGCCGATCCCCGGCCTTGCCCGAAAACCGGCGCGACGAGGGTGAGCCGCTGCTCGATCCTGGTTGGCAGTTGATCGCCGGCGCCCACGACAGCGGCTTGCGGATTCGCCGGCTCGGTCCCGCGCAGCAGGCTGGAGCCGAGGCGGCGGCCGGCGGCATGCGGTACTACGACGTCGCCGGCGATGGCCGCTTCGGGGCAATCGGCGCCTGGGTCCGCTCGCTCGCCGCGCTGCCGATGGCCGTGGTGCCGGTCGGCATCGAGGTGCAGCGCCAGGGCGACGGGGCGAGTTTCTCGGCGCGTCTGGCCGTGTCGCTGCCCGGGCCGGACGCGCCGGATGTCGAGCCTGGAGCGGTAGCGACGGCTGCTTCCGGCCCGAGCGCAGCCGAGGCCGGCGCCGATTTCGGCGGCCGCGAGCCGGCGGCGATGCCGCGCGTCGCCGGCATCGTGCGCGATGCGCGTCGCGGGCTCGTGCTGTTCGACGCCGAGGCGGGGGCCTGGTCCGCTTCGGTGGGCGAGCGCGTTGGTGCCGAACGCATCACGCGCATCGATGCGGATGGGGTCTGGCTGGGTCTCGACGATGGCGGCGGTGCGCGGCATCGCATGGTTTTGCGCGGGGAGGCGGAGCGATGACACACGATCGAGGGAGGTTTGCGCGCCTGCTTGTTGCGCCGTGTGCGTTCTGGTTGGCGATCGGCCATTCGTCGCCGGCCCGGGCGATGCTGCGGCCGCCCTTGCCGATGGTGATGCCGGCCGCGGCGCTGGACAGCATCGGCTGGTTCGATCCCGAAGCGGGGCGCGTGGGCGGCGGCAGCGCGCTGGCGGACCCGGAGGATGCGGGCGCGGCGCCGGCCGCCGCCGGCGAGCGACACGCCGGCGAGGGCATGGCTGCCTCGGCCGCCGGCATTTCACCCTTGCCGGCTGGCGAACCGAAGGAGCCGGGGCCGCAGGGCGGTCTCCCGCTCGCGACCGGGGCGAGCCAGGTGACGGGCGAGGCGCCCACGTCAGCCACGCGTGCCGGCGGCAAACCGCCCGAAGCCACCCGGCAGGACCTCCCGCCACCCGCCCTGGAGGGCCCGCCGATTCCGTTGCCCCCGCCCGAGCGGCTGTCCGGTCCCGTCACCGTCCCGCGCGCGGCTGCCGACGGTCGCCGCATCTCGCTCGACCTGCGGCAGGCTCCGCTCGCGGCCGTGTTCGACGCCTTCGCGCGTTTCACGGGCCAGAGCGTGGTGCTGAGCGGCCGCGTGCAGGGCAGCGCCACGCTGCGCATCCACGACGTCCCCTGGCGCGACGCGTTCGATGCGCTGCTGGACGCCAACGGCCTGGCGATGGCGATGCGCGGCGACGTGATCTGGGTGGCGCCGGCGGCCGAACTGACGGCGCGCGAGCGTGCGCGCTTCGAGGCCCATGCGCGGATGGCCGACCTGGAGCCGCTGGCGAGCCGCACCTTCCTGCTGCGCTACCCGCGCGCCAACGATGTCGCGCGGCTGCTGACCGGCGCCGCCGCCAACCAGCGCGTGCTGTCGCGGCGCGGCTCGGTGCTGGCCGATGCGCGCACCAATTTGCTGTTCGTCACCGACCTGGACGGCCGGCTCGCGCAGATCGCGGCCCTCGTCGCGCAGCTCGACCGGCCCTCGCGCCAGGTGTTGATCGAGGCGCGCGTGGTCGAGGGCGAGCGCGGTTTCTCGCGCGAGCTGGGCGCACGGATCGCCTTGCGCACCACGCGCTCGCTGGCGCGCGGCGAGGGGGCGGGCAGCGGCGGCGCGCC
>NZ_VWWC01000033.1:0-52101 GCF_011753175.1 Burkholderia sp. Cy-637
TCGCGCAAGGCGGCGAGCGCTGAGGCGCGTCGCCGTCCCCGATCCGTGCCGCGTCCCGAGACGCGGCGCCCAGCGGCGGCGGGCCGTGCCCGATGCCGCCTAACCCGAACCCCTGGAAGCTTCTGGAGGTGCCATGAGTGATACCCGACTTGCCGCGGGCCGCCCATCGCTGTTCGACGACCCGCTCGCGGGCGATCCCGATACCGCCGAACGCGTCGTGCTGAGCGCGGTCCGAACCTGGCTGCATCCCGGCTGCGGCTCGAACGCCAATGCCGGCGCGCGCGCCGCCCACACCTGGCGCGACGTGCTGCTCGAGGCCGGCGTGCATGCCGACGGCCTCGACCACTTCGACCTGATGATGAACACGCTGGCCTGCTCGGCCTCGCGCCCGCTCGACATGCGATGCCGCTGCGCGCAGGACCTCGCCTATGACGAGGCCTCGCTGCTGCAGGCCATCGCGCACCTGCAGTCGACGCGCGGCGAGGCCGCGATGCGGGTGCTGAACGACTGGCTGCCGGCGTTCTCGGTCAGCGGCGTGCTCAAGCTCACGCGCTGGTTCTCGATCTCGCTGCTCGACGCCGGGCTCGAGATCCGCGCCCGCGAGCGCAACGTCACCTACATGCATTGAATCGATGCCCTGCCGGCGGCGGCGACGATCGCCGCCGCGCGAGCACCTTTCCCTTCGCTTTCAGCCGCACGCCGTGCCTGCCTGCGCCATGGGCCAGGCCATAAGCAAAGTCGAATAAGTCATTTCCGCGCGTTTGCGCGGGCTTCCATACTCGATCGTTGGGCGTACCCGCCGGCCGACCGGCCCAGGGACGCCCGGCCCCGCATCGGGCGCGCCCTCGCGCGCGTTCCGGCGACGCGGGGCAGACCAATCGATCAGGGGAATACGATGAGCGACACATCGATCACGCGCGGCAGCCAGGACGGCGCGCGCACGGCGGGCACTACCGGCGGCAGGCCGTTCGGCACGGAGGACTGGTGGGCGGTGGGAATCGGCCTGTTCGCGATCCTCGCGGCCTGGCTGCTGTTCGCCACCGGCGGCAGCATCAAGGGCCTCGCGGTCGCGCCGGCCAGGTGGTCCAGCCTCGCGCAACTGGCCGCCGACGTCGGCAGGCACGCGGGGGCTTATGTCGCCCTGTTCGTCGCCTTCGCGCTGGTGTTCTCGATCGCGATCGCCGCGCTGAAGCTGCCGCTGGCGCGCTTCCTGCCCGGCTTCCTGGTGCTGTTCCTGGCCTCGGGCGTGATCTTCGCGATCGGCGCCTGGGCCCAGGCCAGCACCTACAACCTCGAACCACCGTTGATCGCGCTGCTGCTCGGGCTGCTCGTCTCCAACCTGTTCACGGTGCCGGCCTGGCTCGCGCCGGCGCTGCGCGTCGAGTTCTACATCAAGGTGGGGATCGTGCTGCTGGGCGCCACGCTGCCGCTCACGCTGATCGCCTGGGCCGGTCCGGTGGCGGTCGGCCAGGCCAGCATCGTCTCGCTGGCCACCTTCTTCGTGATCTACGCGGTGGCGCGCGCGCTCAAGCTCGACCGGCGTTTCGCCGCCGTGCTCGGGGTGGGCGGCGCGGTGTGCGGCGTATCGGCCGCGATCGCGATCGCCGGCGCGGTGCGCGCCAGGCGCGAGCAGGCCTCGGTGGCCATCACCCTGGTGGTGGTCTGGGCGATCGTGATGGTGTTCGCCCTGCCCGGCATCTCGCGCGCGCTCGGGCTGCCGACCGGCATCGCCGGCGCCTGGATCGGCACCTCCGAATTCGCCGACGCGGCCGGCATCGCCGCCGCCCAGGCCTATGGCGATTTCGCCCGGCACGCGCCGGGCGCGGTGGCCGGCGCGCCGGATGCCTCGCTGCAGGCCTTCGTGCTGATGAAGGTGGTCGGCCGCGACATCTGGATCGGCATCTGGGCCTTCGTGCTGGCGATCGTCGCGACCACCCGCTGGGATCGCGAGGACGGCGGCGCGGAAGTCACCACGCGGGCCCGCGCCGGCGAGATCTGGACGCGCTTTCCCAAGTTCGTGATCGGCTTCGTGCTGGCTTCGGCACTGGTTACCTGGATCGCCTCGCACTACTCGCTGGCCGACTACCGCAGCGTCGTCACGCCGGCCTTCGTCGCGCCGATCACGGCGCTGCGCACCTGGGCCTTCACCTTCTGCTTTCTCAGCATCGGGCTGACCACGCGCTTCGGCGCGCTGTCGGCGGCCGGCAGCCGGCCGCTGATCGCCTTCACGGCCGGCGTCGCCGTCAATATCGTGATCGGCTACCTGTTGTCGGTGCATGTGTTCGCGCCTTACTGGGCGACGCTGGGCCAATGAACGTCGCCGCCTTGATCGGCCGATTCAGGGCCGCCCCGGAGCCGGCAGACGCCGCGCGCGCGGACTGCGCACGCTGCGCGCACTGGGCCGACGACCGCGCGCTGCTGGAGGCCCGCATCGGCGGGCTGGCCTCGTTCGGCTCGGGCTACGGCGCCAGCGTCGGGCGCAGCCGGCTGTGCCTGAAGCTCGACCGGCTGGTCTCGCCGGGCGACCGCTGCGGCGGCTTCGTCGAGCGCGATGCGGAGCACGACGCGAGCTGACGGCCCGCTGACACCAAGCTGTCGAAGCGTGGCGCCCACGCGGCGCGCCTCGGCAAAGCTCGGCCATCTCGCATACCATGGCGGCTTTTTCACCGACGTACTGGAGATGCACCCGGTCATGAACGATATCGCCACGGCCCTCGACGAGACCCAGGCCACCGCCTCCCGCCACGCCCTGCTGCGCGAGCGCTACGGCGCCGCCTGGAGCCCGGCGCAGGGCGCGGACGACGCGGCCGTCAACGAGGTCATCGCGACCCTGCTGCGCCACCGCTCGGTGCGCGCCTATGCCGATCGCGCGCTGCCCGACGACATCCTCGAAACCATCGCCGCCGCCGCGCAATCGGCGCCGACCTCGTCGAACCTGCAGGCCTGGAGCGTGGTGGCCGTGCGCGACGCCGAGCGCCGCGCTCGCCTGGCCAGCTTCGCCGGCAACCAGCGCCACGTCGCCAAGGCGCCGCTGCTGCTGGTGTTCATCGCCGACCTGTCGCGCCTGCGCCGCGTGTCCGACGTCGAGCAGATGCCCGGCGGCGGCCTCGAGTTCCTGGAGGCGTTCCTGGTCGGCGTGGCCGACGCGGCCTTCGCCGCGCAGAACACGGTGGTCGCGCTCGAATCGCTGGGGCTGGGCTGCTGCTATATCGGCGGGATGCGCAACCAGCCCGAGGCGGTCGCGCAGGAACTGGGGCTGCCCAAGGAGGCGTTCGCGGTGTTCGGGCTGACCATCGGCTATCCCGATCCGGACGTCGTCACCGATGTGAAGCCGCGCCTGCCGGCCCCGCTGGTGCTGCACGAGGAGCGTTACCAGGCCGAGACGGCCGAGGCGCTGGCCGACTACAACGCGTCGATGAGCGCGTTCCAGCAGATGCAGCAGATGCCGGAATCGGGATGGACCGGGCAGGCATCGCGTCGCGTGCGCGGGGCGGAAGCGCTGTCCGGGCGCGATCGGCTGGCGAGCGCGCTGGCGGAGTTGGGATTCGGGTTGAAGTAAGGTCGCGCCGGCGGGCGGCGGCGCCGGTCATGCGACCGGCGTGGCCATCAATCGGGGAAGTTGTCCTCGCTGAACGTCACCGGCCCGCCATCGATCGAGAAGCCGTGCAGCACGCGCTGCTTGTCCGGCGAGGTTCGCAGGCGATAGACGATCGAGGCGCCACCGGCCTGGAAGTGCGGCTCGATTTCGGCGGCGGGCAGCGGCGCCGCGATCACCGCGGCTGAATACGGCGATAGCGCCGGCGGCATTGCGAGATCCGCGACCAGCTTGCGCATTCTCGGGTTCCGCGCGCCGGACTCGACCAACCGCGCTTCATAGACGTAGTGCCAGCCCTTGATGCCGCGCAGGTGCTCGGCCGTATCGCGATCCCAGGCATGGCGCTTCAGCAGGGCCGGCAAGCTCGTCTCGTCGCCCTTGCCGAGCTCGACGCAGCACAGCACCGAGAGCCGGCTGCCCGAATCGACCAGGCCGCTGAAGCGCGTGTCCCCATCGATACGGCGATCAGTGAACACGAGGTCGACGCGCGGCACCGCCGCCACGCCGCCCGAACCGTCGCCGACGGGCAACTGCTCCCACAGCCCGAGCACCGGCGGCTCGGCGGCGGCGAGCCGGCACATCGACAACGCGATGGTAGCGGCCAGCAGCAGGCGCATCGCGGGCACGACGCTCAATCCGGCTGCCCGTCATCGGTGCCGCAGCACTTCTTGTGCTTCTTGCCGCTGCCGCACGGGCAGGGATCGTTGCGGCCGACCTTCGGCGCGTCGCGCTGGATGGTCTGCGCGAGCAGGCGCTCCTGCGTCGGCGCGCGATGCGGCAGCCAGAACTCGTGGATCTTCAGCACCGAGGGCGGCACCTGCTCCGACAGCTTCTCGCGCTCGGCCGGCACGGCAACCAGCTCGCGTTCCTCCTCGGACAGCTCGTCGCCGCCCAGCAGGCGCAGCGGGCGCAGCCATTCGTCGGCCTCGGGATGCTCGAGCAGCGGCTGCCAGTCGTCCCAGCGCAGGCCCATGCCCTGGAAGAAGCCGTTGGCCCAGGCTTCGGCGTCGATGTACTCGTGCGCGTCGTCGTCCTCGCCCACCTCGTTGACGCTGAACAGCGGCGCGATCGACGAGGGATCCTTGTCGAAGGTCTGCAGGATCGCGTTGTAGTGGCGCATCATCAGGTTGAAGACGTGCTCGGCCTGCTCGTAGCTTTCGAAATCAGGCGCGTCGTCCTCGCTCGGGCCCCAGACATCGGCCAGCCATTCGGTCGGCGCGATGGTGGCCGGGCCGATCGCGATCGCGGTCAGGTAGCCGTCGAGCATTTCGATCGTCATGGTGTTTTCCGACATGATGTCGGACATCAGGAACTGGTCGAGCTCGTCGAGGGTCTTGTCGTCGGTATGGGTCATTGCGGGGCACCGCGCCGCGGGCGGGCGAAGCGGCTGGATCGGGGTCGATCCGGCTGCGCGCGCCATGCGGCGGAAAATGGAAAACCGGCATTCTACCGCCGCTCGGGGCGCGCGCCGCGACGATTGCGTGAACGGGAGGCGAGACGATTGCCGGCTGGTGGTGGCGAAAGCGATGCGGCCGTGTTTCGCAAGCCTCTCGTCTCCATCACGCGACGGCCAAGCTAGCTTTCCTCCCGCTTCGCCTCGGCCTGCCCCTGCCACCGCCGCGGCGGACTCACCAGCGTGACGATCACATAACTCATGATGGTCAGCATGAACCACGAGCCGAGCTTGCTCGGCGAGACCATCGTCCAGCCGTCGCGCTGCGCGGGATAGAGCCAGGCGTGACTGAAGGTGCCGACGTTCTCGGCCAGCCAGATGAACAGCGCGATCAGCAGGAAACCGAGCAGCATCGGCATGCGGTGATAGCGCGTGCTGACGCGGTAATGCACCTGGCAGCGCCGGAACGCGACGGCGACCAGGCCGATCAGCAGGTAACGCAGGTCGATCCAGTAGTGATGCGTGAAGAAATTCGCGTAGATGGCCGCCGACAGCGCGGCCGTGACCGGCAGCGACGGATGCCCGGTGAAACGCAGGTCGAATTCGCGGATCGCGCGCGCCAGGTAGCTGCCGACCGAGGCGTACATGAATCCCGTGAACAGCGGCACCCCGCCGATCCGCAGCACGGCGGCTTCGGGATAGAGCCAGGAGCCGACCGCCGTCTTGAACACCTCCATCGCCGTGCCCGCGACGTGGAACAGCAGGATCACCTTGACCTCGTCCCAGGTTTCGAGGCGCAGCGCGACGAGCGCGATCTGGATCGCGACGGCCGCGAGCGTCAGCAGGTCGTAGCGCGACAAGGCCGCATGAGACGGATAGACGACATGCGTGGCGATCAGCAACGCAACCATCAAGCCGCCGAACAGACAGACCCAGGCCTGCCGGAAGCCGAACACGAGGAAGGCATGGAGGGCCTCGGCGGGACGGCCCCGCAGCGGCACCAAGCTGGTGCCGTGCGCGGCCAGCGCCTCGATCACCGCGTCGGCGCGCGAGCGGATCGCGAGCGAGGGGGGATTGGCCGTCATCGAGCGGCGCCAGGCATGCGCGATGCGCGCCCACGTCGCGACGACATGCCGATGACAAGCCATCGCTCCAACCACGTTTTTTCCATCATCGCCGCGCCCCGTTTCATTTCGTTTTGTACAAGGATGGACGCAGTATATCGACGCAATCGTCGGGATATTGACGCGAGCCGTCACAAGCGCGTCAAACAGTGCAAGATGCGCGCCGTCCTGCCCGAAAACGGGACTGGACGAGCCCGCGCGAATCGGCGAAAATCCTGCCATTCGTGTCATTTCGACGCGGTACTGCGTCGCGCTCGCCGTTGCCCCCGGGCTCAACTCGCCAAGGCCACGCGGAATCGCCCGAAAGCCCGCGCGGCAAGGCTTCCAGCCCCAGCCCATCGCAGCATCAGCCGCCACGGCGCCCGGCTTTCCAGCCCGGCCCGCGCAGTGCGCCGTCCTGAAATCGGGACACATAGAAAATCCCGATCCGTCTCATTGAAACAAGCAATTTCCCAAGCTCGGCGGCAATCGTCATACTGTCGCTTCTTGATCATCCCGATCACCTTTTCACTCAAAGGAAACCGCAAATGCCGATCATCAACAGCCAGATCAAACCGTTCAAGGCAACCGCATATCACAACGGCGATTTCGTTCCCGTCAGCGAAGAATCGCTGAAGGGCAAGTGGTCGGTCATCGTGTTCTACCCGGCTGACTTCACGTTCGTGTGCCCGACCGAACTGGGCGACCTGGCAGATCGCTACGCAGAATTCCAGAAGCTGGGCGTGGAAATCTACGGCGTGTCGACCGATACGCACTTCACGCACAAGGCATGGCACGACACCTCGGAAACCATCGCCAAGATCCAGTACCCGCTGGTCGGCGATCCGACGGCAACGCTGGCACGCGCTTTCGACGTGCTGATCGAAGAAGAAGGCCTGGCACTGCGCGGCACCTTCGTGATCAACCCGGAAGGCGAAATCAAGATCGCCGAAATCCACGACAACGGCATCGGCCGTGACGCAGGCGAGCTGCTGCGCAAGGTGCAGGCTGCCCAATACGTCGCGTCGCACCCGGGTGAAGTCTGCCCCGCCAAGTGGACGCCGGGCGCTGAAACGCTGACCCCGTCGCTGGACCTGGTCGGCAAGATCTAAGTTTCGCGGGCATCAGCGGTACACGGGCGCCATCAGGCGCCCGATGATCGTGCGGCTTCCCCGCCGCACGTCTCCTCGCCTCCGGCGAGGTGCCAAAAACACTACGGAATCCGAATCACCATGCTCGACGCCAATCTCAAGAACCAGCTGAAGTCGTACCTCGAAAAGCTCACCCGCCCGATCGAACTCGTCGCCTCGCTCGACGACGGCGCGAAGTCGCAGGAGCTGATCGCGCTGCTGAAGGAGATCGGCGAGCTGTCGCCGCGCGTGGCCGTGATCGAACGCCGCGACGACGCCGAGCGCAAGCCCTCGTTCAGCATCGGCGAACCGGGCAAGGCTGCCGGGATCCGCTTTGCCGGCATCCCGATGGGCCATGAATTCACCTCGCTCGTGCTGGCGCTGCTGCAGGTCGGCGGCCACCCGCTCAAGCTCGACGAGGACACCATCGAACAGATTCGCAATCTCGACGGCGATTTTTCCTTCGAGACGTATTTCTCGCTGTCCTGCCAGAACTGCCCGGAAGTGGTCCAGGCGCTGAACGTGATGGCGCTGATCAACCCGCGCATCCGCCACGTGGCGATCGACGGCGCGCTGTTCCAGAACGAAGTCGAGGCACGCCAGATCATGGCGGTGCCGACCATGTTCCTGAACGGCGAGAGCTTCGGCCAGGGCCGCAGCAGCGTGAAGGAAATCCTCGCGAAGATCGACACGGGCGCCAGCGCCCGCGCCGCCAAGGCACTCGCCAACAAGGAAGTGTTCGACGTGCTGGTGGTGGGCGGTGGCCCGGCCGGCGCGGCGGCTGCGATCTACGCGGCGCGCAAGGGCATCCGCACCGGCGTGGTGGCGGAGCGCTTCGGCGGCCAGGTGCTGGACACCATGGCCATCGAGAACTTCATCTCCGTGCAGGAAACCGAAGGGCCGAAGTTCGCGGTCGCGCTCGAACAGCACGTCAAGCAATACGACGTCGACGTGATGGACGTGCAGCGCGCCACGGCCCTGATCCCGGGCAAGGTCAACGAGATCCACCTGGAAAACGGCGCGGTGCTGAAGGGCAAGACCATCGTGCTGTCGACGGGCGCGCGCTGGCGCGAGCTGAACGTGCCGGGCGAACGCGAATATCGCAACAAGGGCGTGGCCTACTGCCCGCATTGCGACGGCCCGCTGTTCAAGGGCAAGCGCGTGGCCGTGGTGGGCGGCGGCAACTCGGGTGTCGAGGCCGCGATCGACCTGGCCGGCATCGTGCGCGAAGTCACGCTGATCGAGTTCGGCCAGACGCTGCGCGCCGACGAAGTGCTGCAACGCAAGCTGCGCAGCCTGAAGAACGTGACGGTGATCACCAGCGCGCAAACCACCGAACTGCTCGGCGACGGGCAGAAGCTGGGCAGCCTGGTCTACCTCGAACGCGAGACGGGCGAAACCAAGCGCATCGAACTCGAAGGCGTGTTCGTGCAGATCGGCCTGGTGCCGAACACGGAATGGCTGAAGGGCACGATCGAGCTGTCGAAGCACGGCGAGATCGTGGTGGATGCGCGCGGCGCGACGTCGATTCCCGGCGTGTTCGCGGCCGGCGACGTGACCACGGTGCCCTACAAGCAGATCGTGATCGCGGTCGGCGAAGGCGCGAAGGCTTCGCTGTCGGCCTTCGACTACCTGATCCGCCAGGACGTGGAAGTGCCGGTTGCCGCTGGCGAGGCCGTCACCGCCTGAGTGTCGAAGCCGGGAGTGCCCGGCTCCACGCAGTATCGATTCAACGGTTCTACCCTTGACCCTCGCCTGTCATGCCCCCCATGCGGCGAGGGTGTTTTTTCCTGACCCGCGCAAGCGGGCATTGGTGTTTGACGGGGCCGTGGCGCACGAGCCACGGCCCTTGTTGATACATAGGTCAGGGAATGTCATGAAGGCCCCGCCAGCGATGGACGGGGCCTTGTGCTATCTGGTGCTCGCTTCCAGCTTATCGATATGGCTTGCGAGAGGAGTCAAGTCCCGAACGACCGTCTCCCACACAATCGTCAACCTTGAAGCTGCTGAAATCGTAGCCCTGGATATGCCCATGCACGATCGTATGGATCGAATCGGCAATGAACGCGCAAAGCTCTCGCCTCGACTTTGCAACCACCATCAGACGGCCTCCAGTTCCCGCACCAGATGGCGGTTCTCCTGGCCGAGCACGTCCGGCGTCACCAACTGAACACGTTTGCCCCAGCGTGCCTCGAACTCGAGAGCGATCGCGGCCATATCCAGCAGCGTCGGCTGGCCAGCCGGCTGGATCAGGATCGTCAGGTCAAACGAGGTGTCGCCATCGTCGACATAAGCGGGCGAGGTGAAATTACGAGCACGCACGATCTCGTCGATCTCGCGAGCATGCCTGCGGGCGAACTGGTAGGAATCACGCACAGCGAACCTCCCATCCGACATCAAATTCATCGCAAAGCCCTCAATCGTTGGCACCGGAAGCGTGTTGCCGTCATCAAGAGCCACACTACGACAGACAGCCGGGATCGTGATCGACTGATCCCGCATCCTTGTCCTTACGCAAGGGCCGGGTTTGCCACCGATTGCACCTCGGCGCCCTCCCGCGATTCGTTCTGAATCCCGACGCTCGTCCTCCAGCTTACGCCATGAATACTCGCCGGTGACAAGCGGGGGCCGGCTGGCAGCCGTCATCGGCCAGAACGCCCTGTACCGCATCGCCGACACGCCGCCCCCTTCCCGCCCAACACGCCCCACATCGCCGGTGCTACGCTACGCGCACAATACCGCGCATTTTCCCCAACCCGATGAGCCGAGTTCAACAATGTTGCGTGCCGGTCTTTCCGAATTGACGGCCTTCGTCGCGATCGCCGAGCAGCGCAGTTTCCGCGCCGCCGCGCGCGCGCTCGCGGTTTCGCCGTCGGCGCTCAGCCATTCGATGCGCAGCCTGGAGGCGCGCCTGGGCGTGCGCCTGTTCAATCGCACCACGCGCTCGGTGGCGCTGACCGAGGCCGGCGAGCATCTGCTGCGCCGGGTCGGGCCAGCCCTCAGCGACCTGGAGAACGCGGTGGACGAAGTGGCCACGGCGCAGAACCGCCCGACCGGCTCGGTACGGATCAACGCCTCGGAAACCTCGACGCGGATCCTGATCCGCAACGTGCTGCCCGAGTTCCTGCAGCGCTACCCCGACATCCACGTCGAGTTCGTGACCGAGACGCGCCTGATCGACATCGTCGCCGACGGCTTCGATGCCGGCATCCGCGTGTTCGACGACGTGCCGCGCGACATGATCGCGGTGCGCTTCGGGCCCGACATGCGCTTCATCGCGGTCGCCTCGCCCGACTACCTGGCGCGCCACCCGGCGCCGACGCGGCCGGCCGACCTGATGCAGCATCGTTGCATCCGCTACCGTTTCGAGAGCGGCGCGATGTTCCGCTGGGATTTCCAGTCGAACGGCAAGACCAGCAGCCTCGACGTGGAAGGACCGATGACGCTCGGCAACCTGAATTCGATGATCGAGGCGGCGCTGGCCGGAATCGGCGTAGCCTGGGCGCCGGAAAGCCTGGTGGGCGAGCATCTCGCCGGCGGCCGGCTGGTGGCGCTGCTGCGCGACTGGAGCGTGTCGCTGCCGGGGCTCGCGCTCTACTACCCGGCGAACCGGCATCCACCCGCGCCGCTGCGCCTGTTCGTGCAGGCCGTGCGCGACTGGGTGGCGAGCGGCGCGGATCGGGAGACGGCCTGAGCGCAAACGGCTCGTCGGCGCTCGACGGCAACGGCCGGAATCCGCTCCAATCCGGCCACGGCCTGATCACCCTCCAGGCTCAGGGCGCAACCAAAAACAGCCAGACGACGCAGATCATCCCCGCGAACCACACCAGCGAACGCAAGGCCGCCCAGTTCGCGACATAAACCAGCCCGTGCAACACGCGCAGCACCACGAAGGCCGTGGCGAGCTGGTCGACCCGCACGACGTTCGCGCCGTTGTGCCAGGCCACCGCCAGCGCCGCCGTGAACAGCACCAGCGCCTCGAAGGCATTCTGGTGCGCGGCGAAGGCGCGCCCGCGCCAGCCTTCGAGCTTGGCCAGATAGGCACGCGGCGCGCGATTGTCATAACCCTTGCGGCCCTTCGCGCAGACGGTCCAGACGAAGGGCAGCAGCGCGACGATCAACAGGCAGAGTTGCGAACGGATCATCTCCAGTCTCCATTATTTACATTGGTCAATGACAAGATCCGGCGAAGCTTAGCATCGCGGCATGCGGCGCCGGCACAGGAAATCTAGACGGCTTCCTCTGCCGCGCCGCACGATCGGCGCGTCGAGGCCCGGCCCGCCGGCTTATCAGCAAGGCGCATAAGCATCCCGCCAAAGCTTCCTTGGTGCGGCCGAAGCCAGGCGCTAAGCTGGTTTCCCTTTTTGTTCGCGCTTCGCCGTTGCACCGATCATGTCGACGTCTCCCGTTGAACGCGCCGCCGACTGGCTGCTGTCCGGCCTGGAACTGCGCAGCACCCTGTTTCATGCTGGCCGGTATTGCGGCGCCTACCGGGCATCGACGGCGGGACACCAGCGCGCGAGCTTCCATCTGGTGCTGCAGGGCGAATGCTGGCTGCATCTGCGCGCGACGGCCACGCGCGCGCCGCGCAGCACGCGCCTGCTTGCCGGCGACGCGGTATTCCTGCTGCACGACGTGGCGCACTGCCTGTCGCCCGAGGCCACCGCGCCCGACGATCCGCAATTCGGCACGCGCCTGGGCGCGATGACGGCACTCGAGGCGGATGCCTCGGCGGGCAGCGTGGGCCTGGCCTGCGGCTTCTTCGAGTTCCGCTCCGACCTGGGCGACGCGCTGCATGGCCTGCTGCCCGACCACCTCATCGCGCGCCACGACGATGCCCGGCTGGCCGGCGCGCGCGTGGTGTTCGACCTGATCCGCGAGGAGGCGCGGCGCACGCCCGAAGCGCCCTCGCCGCTGGTCGACCGGCTCACCGACGTGCTGTTCTTCTATGCGCTGCGCACCGTCGCCGGCGCCGACGATTTCGCACCCGGCCTGTGGGCCGTGATGCGCCGCGCCGAATTCGCGCCGCTGGTCAACGCGATCATCGCCGAGCCCGGCCAGGCCTGGACCACCACCTCGATGGCCGAGTTCTGCCACATGTCGCGCGCGCGTTTCTGCAAGCAATTCGCCGATGCCTGCGGCCAGCCGCCCGCGCAATTCCTCGCGCTGCTGCGCATGAAGGTGGCCGCCGAGTTGCTGCGCCACGGCGCATCGACCTGGGATGCCGCCGAGCAGGTCGGCTACCGCTCGGAATCGGCCTTCGCGCAGGCCTTCAAGCGCGTGACCGGCATGCAGCCCGGCGCCTGCCGCCGCGAGCGGATGCAGGACGCCTCGGTCTACGCGCCGGTCCACTGACGGCCACGCACGATCTCCCGGCAGCGAGACGAATCCGCAGGAAGCGCAGACGGCCGCGCATTGTCCGCCGCCCTGCCGCGCCGCGACAATGGTTGCTCCGAACGATTCCGCCTTTCCAGAGGACACCATGGCCCGCCTGCCGCTGCATACCGTCGACACCGCTCCCGAAGCGAGCCGCCCGTTTCTCGATAAGGCGCTGGCCGCCAACGGCTATCTGCCGAACCTGGTGGCCTCGCTGGCGAACGCGCCGGCCGCCCTCGAAACCTACCTGACCGTGGCCGGCATCAACGGCCGCAGCGGCCTGTCGCTGGCCGAGCGCGAGACCGTGCAGATCACCGCCGCCGCGATCCATGGCTGCGGCTTCTGCGTGGCCGGCCACACGGCCGTCGCGCTGAAGAAGGCGCAACTGCCGGGCGAGGTGGTCGACGCGATCCGCGATCAATCGACCATCGCCGACGCACGCCTCGACGCGGTGGCCGACTTCACGCGCGCCGTGATCGCCACGCGCGGCGCGGTGGCCGACGACGCGCTGGCCGCCTTCCACGCAGCGGGCTTCGACGACGCGAACGCGCTGGAAGTCATCCTCGGCGTAAGCCTCGCCACGCTCTGCAACTTCGCGAACAATTTCGCGCGCAACGAGTTGAACCCGCAACTCGAAGCCTATCGCTGGGAACCGAAGGCGCGGGCCGCATGAACGCAAGCACGCCCCGCCCCCTCTCGACCGAGGCCGCGCCCGCCGCGCTCGGCGATTGGCTCGACCAGCACGCCGAATCGCTCGATACCGAAGCGACGCTTGCCGCCCAGGTGCTGCCGCGCCTCGCGCGCGCCGGGGTGGCCGCGATCGGCGTGCCGGCCTCGTCGGGCGGCGCGGGCGGCGATATCGCCGAGGCCATCGACGCGCTCGCGCAGGTCGCCACGCATTCGCTGACGGCCGCCTTCGTGCTGTGGGGACATCGCACCTTCATCGAATACCTGCTGCATGCCGACGGCGAGGCGCTGCGCGAGCGCTGGCTGCCGTCCCTGCTCGGCGGCGAGACGGCCGGCGCCACCGGGCTCTCGAACGCGATGAAGTACCTGTCGTCGATCGAGTCGCTGCAGATGCGCGCCTCGCGCGACGCATCGGGCGCTTACCGGCTCGGCGGCAGCCTGCCCTGGATCACCAACCTGCGCCGCGAGGGTTTTCTCGCCGCCGCCGCGTTCGAGCACGACGACGGCAGCGCGCCGTCGATCTTCGCGCTGCCGCACGACGCGCCCGGCCTGCAACGCAGCGAGGATCTCGACCTGGTGGCGATGCGCGGCAGCAATACCGCCGCGCTCGGCGTCCAGGGCACGGTGCTCGACGCCTCGTGGCGCATCGCGGCCGACGCGCCGGCCTTTCTCGCGCGCGTGCGCCCCGCCTTCCTCGGCCTGCAATGCGGGATGTCGCTGGGGCTCGCGCGCCGCGCGCTGGCCGCCGCCGGCGAAGCCGGCCAGGCCTCGCGCGGCGCCATCGCCAGCGAGATCGAAACGGTGCGCGCGCAACTTTCCCGGCAGCGCGACCAGTTGCTGAACGGCGTGCTCGACGGCAGCTTCCTGGCCCGCCCGGCCACGTTGTTCGAGCTGCGCATCGCACTGGTCGAGACCGTCGAGGCGGCCGTCGCGCTGGAGGTGCAGGCCGTCGGCGGCCGCGGCTACCTGCGCGGCGCCGATGGCGCGAACGGCACCGCGCGACGCGTGCGCGAAGCCTCCTTCGTGCCGATCGTCACGCCGAGCCTGGTGCAGTTGAAGACCCAGCTCGCCCGGCATCGCCGGGCCGACGCGGCATGAGCGGCGCCCGTCTCGCGATCGACGGCCTCGCGCTGCGCTATCCGAATCGCGCGGTGCTGCAGGCGCTCAGCCTGCGCGTCGAGCCCGGCGAGATCGTCGCGCTGCTGGGGCCCAGCGGCTGCGGCAAGTCCTCGCTGCTGCGCGCGATCGCCGGCCTCGCCGCGCCCAGCGCCGGGCGCATCGAACTCGACGGCGAAGCCGTCAAGGGCCCGCGCGCCGACATCGCGCTCGCCTTCCAGCACCCGGCCCTGCTGCCCTGGCTCGACGTCGAGCGCAATGTCGCCTTCGGCCTCGATTTCAAGCATCAAGCGCGGCTGACGCGCGCCGCGCGCGAAGCCCGCGTGACGGCCGCGCTGCGCGCGGTCGGCCTCGAACACGCGCGCCACTGGCGCCCGGCCCAACTCTCGGGCGGCATGGCGCAACGCGCCGCGCTGGCTCGCAGCCTCGCGCGCGAGCCGCGCGTGCTGCTGCTCGACGAGCCCTTCGGCGCGCTCGACGAGGTCACCCGCGCCGGCATGCAGGACCTGTTCGTCGAGGTGGTGCGCCGCACCGGCGCGACTGCCCTGCTCGTCACGCACGACATCGACGAGGCGCTGCGGGTGGCCGACCGCGTGCTGCTGCTCGGCAACGGCGGGCGCCTGGCCGGCAACTGGCCGGTGGACGTGCCCGCGCCGCGCGACGCGCAACTGCCGGCGCTCGGCGCGCTGCGCATCCCGATCCTGGCGGCGCTGCACGAGACGATGCAGCCGGCCGCCGCCACGCCCGCCTACACGATGGACGCCTGACGATGTGCGATACCCCGATGTCCCGCCGCGAGTGGCTCAAGCTCGCCACGCTGTTCTCCGTGGCTGGCGCCGCGCCGCTGCTGCACTCGCTGTCCGCACGCGCGGCCGCCGAGCCCGACGCGCCGGTGCGGATCGGCTACCTGCCGATCGCCGATGCCACGCCCCTGCTGGTGGCGCATGCGAACGGCTATTTCGAGGCGGCCGGCGTGCATGCCGAGAAGCCGACCTTGCTGCGCAGCTGGGCCCAGTTGGTGGAGGCCTTCCTGTCCGGGCAGGTCAACGTGGTCCACCTGCTCTCGCCGATGACGCTGTGGGCGCGTTACGGCAGCCGCGCGCCGGCCAAGGTGGTGGCCTGGAACCACGTGAACGGCTCGGCGATCACGGTCGCGCCCGACGTGAATTCGCTGGCCGACCTGGGCGGCAAGACCGTGGCGGTGCCGTTCTGGTATTCGATCCACAACGTGATCCTGCAGGACATGCTGCGCGCGCAGGGCCTGCAGCCGGTGCTGAAGAAAGGTGCCGCGCCGGGCCCCAGGGAAGTCGCGCTGATCGTGATGGCGCCGTCCGACATGCCGCCCGCGCTGGCCGCCAGGCAGATCGCCGGCTTCACGGTGGCCGAGCCGTTCAACGCGGCGGCCGAGCAGCTCGGCATCGGCAAGGTCCTGCGCTTCACGGGCGACGTCTGGCGCAATCACGCCTGCTGCACGATCTTCATGCACGAGCAGGACCTCACGCAGCGCGCGGGCTGGTCGCAGAAGGTGGTGGACGCGATCATCAGGGCCCAGCTCTGGACCCGCGCGCATCCGCAGGACGCGGCGAAGCTGCTGTCCAGGGAAGGCGCCAACCACTACACACCGCATGCCTCGGCCCTGCTCGGGCGGGTGCTCGCGCCGCCGCCCGGCGACGCGGGCCGCTACCTCGGCGATCGCGCGATCCAGCACGCCGACTGGCACGAGAAGCGCATCGACTTCCAGCCCTATCCGTTCCCGAGCTACACGGAGGAACTGGTGCGCCGCCTGAAGACCACGCAGACGGAAGGCGCGAACGGCTTCCTGGCCCAGCTCGATCCGGCCTTCGCGGCACGCGACCTGGTGGACGATCGCTTCGTGAAGAAGAGCATCGAGGCGGCCGGCGGCATGGCCGCGTTCGGCCTGCCGGCCGGTTATGCGCGCAAGGAGACGATTCTTGTCTAGCGTGCTGCCCGCCAGGCGCGAGGAAGACGCCTTGCCGGCGGCGCAGGGCGGCGGCGTCGCGCCACGCTCCGGCGCCGCCTCGCGCCTGCGCGGCGCGCTGCTCGGTATCGCCGGCCTGCTCGCCGCGCTCGGCATCTGGTGGCTGGCGGTGGCACTGCTGGCCGGCAACAACGTGATGGTCGCGCAATTCTCGCCGCTGCGCGCCTGGCAGGCGCTGCCGGCGCTGGTCCGCGACGACCAGTTGCTCACGCACGTCGCCACCAGCCTGCGCCGCATCGCGGCGGGCCTGGGCTGCGCGCTGCTGGTGGGCGTGCCGGCCGGCTTCGCGATCGGCAGGCTGCGCTGGCTGGAACACGCGCTGTCGCCGACGCTGCAGTTCCTGCGCATGATCTCGCCGCTGTCCTGGATGCCGGTCGCGGTGATGTCGCTCGGGGTGGGCGATCGCGCCGTGATCTTCCTGCTGGCCTTCGCCGCGGTCTGGCCGCTGATCCTGAGCACGGCGGCCGGCGTCGCCCAGCTCGACCGGCGCTGGATCGAACTCGGCCGCAGCCTGGCCGCCACGCGCGCCGAAATGCTGTGGCACATCTACGTGCCCGGCATCGCCGCCCATGTGCTGACCGGCGTTCGGCTCGCGATCGGGATTCTGTGGATCGTGCTGGTGCCCGCCGAGATGATCGGCGTGAGCTCCGGGCTCGGCTACCTGATCCTCGACACGCGCGACCGGCTCGCCTACTCGGAGCTGGCGGCCGTGATCCTGGTGATCGGCGTGCTCGGTTTCGCGCTCGACATGGCGGCGCGTTCGCTGGCCGCGCGGCTCAATGGCGGCGGCTCGGCGGAGGAAGGCCGGTAAGGCGAAGGCGCTGCTCTAGCGCTGCCTTAGCGCGGCTTCCCGCGGGTTCTCTCAGGTTCCGCACGGCGTGCTCGACGGCCGCCATGTCGAATTTTTCTCGGGCAGCCTCATGCGAGGCGGCCCATCCATCCCGTCGTTCAGGCTTCGGCGACGGCTTCCTCGAAGTCGATCAGCACCTTCATCGCGCGCCGACGATCGCCGGCCAGCGCGAAGGCCTCGTTGGCCTCGCGCGCCGGGAACACGCGCGTGATGGCCGGCGCGAGATCGACCCGGCCTTCGTTGATCAACTGCACCGCCAGCGCGAATTCCGAGTGGAAACGGAACGAGCCGCAAATCGTCAGTTCCTTGGCCACCACCACGTTCTGCGGAATCGCCACGTCGCCGCCCAGGCCGAGCTGCACCACCACGCCGCGCGGACGCAGCACCTCGAGCCCGTCGCGCAGCGCGCGCTCGTTGCCCGAGCATTCGAGCATCACGTCGAAGCTGCCCTTGTCGGCCGCGTAGGCCCGGGTCCATTCCGGATCGGCGGCGACGTTGACGACCTTGTCGGCGCCGAGCGCCTTCGCCACCGCCAGCGGCTCGTCCACCACGTCGGTGGCCACCACCTCGCGCGCGCCATGCGCCTTGGCGGCGGCCACGGCCAGCGCGCCGATCGGCCCGCAGCCCGACACCAGCACGCGCCGCCCGATCAGCGGACCCGCGCGCGACACCGCGTGCAGGCCGACCGCGAACGGCTCGGCCATCGCGGCCAGCGAGAACGGCACATGGTCGGCCACCTTCACGCACTGCACGGCGTCGCACACCAGCGCGCCGCGGAACGCACCCTGGATATGCGGCATGCGCATCGCGCTGCCGTAGAAGCGCATGTCGAGACACTGGTTCGGCAAGCCTTCGAGGCAGTACTTGCACTTGCCGCAAGGCCGGCTCGGATTGACGGCGACGCGATCGCCGACGCTCACCGCCGTCACGCCCTCGCCCACCTCGACCACCGTGCCGGCCACTTCATGGCCGAGCACCATCGGCTGCTGCAGCCGGATCGCGCCGAAGCCGCCATGACGGAAATAATGCAGGTCCGAGCCGCAGATGCCGCCCATCGCAACCTGCACGCGCACCTGGCCCGCGCCCGGCGCCTCGACCTCGCCCTCCTCGTAGCGCAGATCGTTCGGTGCGTGAATGACGAGACACATGCAACGCAGTCTCATGGTGTTTCCTCCTGCTCCTGGATTCGGGATATGTTCTTGTACCGGGCCGCCGGCTCAGACCGTGCTGGTCAGGCCGCCGTCGACGAACAGCGTCTGCCCGTTGATGAAGTCGGCCGCCGACGAGGCGAGGAACACGGCCGCGCCGCACAGCTCCTCGACGCGCCCCCAGCGGCCCGCCGGCGTGCGCTTGCAGATCCAGTCGTTGAAGGCCGGATCGTTGACCAGCGCCTGGTTCAGCTCGGTTTCGAAATAGCCGGGCGCGAGGCCGTTGGCCTGGATGCCGTAGCGGGCCCAGTCGGCGCACATGCCCTTGGTGAGCATGCGCAGCGCGCCCTTGGAGGCAGCATAGGGGGCGATCGAGGGCCGCGCCAGCTCGCTCTGCACGGAACAGATATTGACGATCTTGCCGCGGCCGCGCTTGATCATGTGGCGCGAAACCGCGCGCGAGACGATGAAGGCGCCGTCCAGGTTGACGCGCATCAGCGCGTGCCAGTCGGCGTCCTCGAACTGGTCGAGCGGCGCGCGACGCTGGATGCCGGCGTTGTTGACGAGGATGTCGATCGCGCCGATGCCCGCCTCGAAGGCGTCGATGGCGGCCGTGGCCTGCTCCGAATCGGCCACGTCGAACACCGCGTGCGAGGCCTCGAAGCCCTGCTCGCGGAAGCCGGCCGCGAGCGTGGCCGCCTTGTCCGGATTGCGATCGTTGATCACGATGCTGGCGCCTGCCTGCGCGAGTCCGCGCGCGAGCGCGAGTCCGATGCCGCGTCCCGACCCGGTCACGAGCGCGCGGCGCCCGTCGAGCCGGAACAGGCTGTTGACGTCTGCCATGCCTGTCTCCGAAGGTGCTCGCCGCGCGCGGCCGGAAATCGACGCGCTGCGGCGGGCGCTCAGTAAACCGCAGGCTGGCGGACGCCGCCAATGCTCTTTGCTGATCGTGTGATCACAAATCGTGATCAAGCGGCGCGGGAGGCGCCGCCGCCGGTTCAACCCTCGCGGAACAGGTAGCTGTAGGCGCTCAGCGCCGGCACGCCGCCCAGGTGCGCATAGAGCACCTTGGAGCCGGCTGGGAACTCGCCGAGCCGCACCTTCTCGATCATGCCGTGCATCGACTTGCCCTCGTAGACGGGATCGGTCAGCATGCCCTCGAACCTGGCCGACAGCCGGATCGCCTCCAGCGTGCCCTCGCTGGGCAGGCCGTATTCGGGGCCGCCGAAGCGTTCGTCGAGCACCACGTCGGCTTCGGTGATATCGCGGCCCAGCTCGACGCGATCGGCGGTGCCGCGCGCGATGCGCAGGATCTGCTCGCGCGTCTGCGCCGGCTTGGCCGAGGCGTCGATGCCGATCACGCGATCGGCGCGGCCGTCGGCGGCGAAGCCCACCACCATGCCGGCCTGCGTGCTGCCCGTCACCGAACAGACCACGATGTAGTCGAAGCGGATGCCCATCTCCGCTTCCTGCGCGCGCACTTCCTCGGCGAAGCCGACGAAGCCCAGGCCGCCCAGCGGATGCTCGGAGCAGCCGGCCGGGATCGGATAGGGCTTGCCGCCCTTGGCGCGCACGTCGGCCATCGCCTCCTCCCAGCTCCTGCGGATGCCGATGTCGAAGCCGTCCGGCACCAGCCGCACGTCGGCGCCCATCATGCGCGACATCTGGATATTGCCGACCCGGTCATATACCGCGTCCGAGTAGTTGACCCAGTTCTCCTGCACCAGCACGCACTTCATGCCGAGGTGCGCCGCCACCGCCGCCACCTGGCGCGTCTGGTTCGACTGCACGCCGCCGATCGAGACCAGCGTATCGGCGCCCTGCGCGATCACGTCGGGAATCAGGTATTCGAGCTTGCGGGTCTTGTTGCCGCCGAAGGCCAGGCCGCTGTTGCAATCCTCGCGCTTGGCGAACAGCTCGACCTTGCCGCCGAGATGGGCGCTCAGGCGCTTGAGCGGCTGGATCGGCGTCGGGCCGAAGGTCAGGGGGTAACGCGGGAATTTCTGAAGGTTCATGCCTCGCTCCTGGCTTGATGGGATGGATGCGTGCTCGCGACGTGGACGGTGCCGGCCTGCGTGCCTGTCATCGAAACGACGCAAATATCGTAGAAGCGATCGAACGAATCAGGGTTGTGAAATTGGCGCCGATTTCCTTTGTTTCTGAAGTCATTGGATAATCAAGCCAAATTTCATTAGGAAATCGACGCCATGTGCGCAACAAAAAGAACATCACCAACCGCGAGGGCCGCCACCGCCGTGGCTGCCGGCGCCGAACTCGATCGCGTCGATCGCGCGATCCTGCGCGCGCTGCAACGCGATGCCTCGATCTCGAACGTGGCGCTGGCCGAGCGCGTGAACCTGAGCCCGCCCGCCTGCCTGCGGCGCGTGGAGAAGCTCAAGGAAGCGGGGCTGATCCGCGGCATCGTCGCGTTGCTCGAACCGAAGGCGCTCAATGCCGGCATGCTGGTGATGATCGGCGTGGTGCTCGACCGCTCGACGCCGGAGTCGTTCGCGGCATTCGAGAAGGCGGCGCAGAAGGTGTCGGGCTGCATGGAGTGCCACGTGGTGACCGGCGAATTCGACGCCTTCATGCTGGTGCGCACGCGCGACAGCGAGACCTTCAACCGGCTGCACGCGGAGCAGTTGCTCTACCTGCCCGGCGTGCGCCAGATCCGCACCTTCGTCGTGCTCAAGGAAATCCTCTCGACCACGCAATTTCCCGTGTGAGCCGGGAACCGTCCTTGCGTCCTCGCGCAAACCTGCAAGGGGCTTGCCTTCGCCCGACTTTATCCGGTTCGCGGCGGATGCCGGCGGACGCGATTGCAAGCCATTTGAATGCTGGATTAAATGCGCGGTTACAAACCGTTGCACCTGAAATAGAGCCTGTTCGTATGATCGTGAGCGTTCGACGACGAACCCGGAACACCGCGTCGAGAAGGCCTCGAGCCGATCCGGCAAGGCGGGTTCCGGCCATCAAAACCACACCACTCCGCTCAGGACACACCCATGAAAACTCTGCTCGCTTCGGCCCTGGCCGTGACGCTCGCCCTCCTCGTGACGAACGCGGAAGCCCGCCCGCACAAGGTCTGCCATTTCGACCATCATCATCACCGTAGCTGCCACTGGGTCCACTAAGTCTCACGGATTCGACGGGTCGGCGCGAATGCACCGGCCCGTGGCGACTCGGGTGGTCGCCCGCCATGAAAAAAGCGGCGCCTCGGCGCCGCTTTTGCTTTTGATTCACCAGCTCAAAGATCCCCCCGCACCTCGCCGGTTCCCAGCGCGTTGCGCTGCCGGTTGACCTCCGCCCACAGCTCGTCGCTGTCGTCTTCGCGCAGCAGGATCACCCAGTCCAGTTGTTCGTCGGTCACGCCGAAGTAATCGAGGATTTCCTTGCGCGCGGCATCGATGAACTGCATGAACTCCGGCGTGGTCTGGGCTTCCTCGTGCAGGGCATCGTATTCGTCGTCGTCCTCGCCGCCGCCCTGTTCGTCGATATAGCGCGTGATCCACTGGTCGCGCTCGTGATCGTAGTCGGCTTCGGCACGCATCGCCTGCGCCGCGGTGTGGAAATCCAGTTGGGCAAACGCGGCGATCGCCGCCGCGGTTGCTTCATCGAAGGTCGTTGCCATGTTCCATCCCATCGTAGTCGTGGCGCATCATCTCACGACTCGCATCCTGGGTAGGCGACGAGCTTGATATCCTGCATCACCCGCAGCCATTCCACCGACGACATTACCCATCATGCCGAACCACCGGATTGCGATGAAGCACGCTGTTCTCTGCGCCGCGATGCTTGCCTCGGGCGCTGCATTCGCCCATGCCTCGCCCGAAGTCTGCAGCGGCGAGCTGAGTGCCTTGATCCTGCCCCCGCTCGAGCGCAGTTCGATGAAGAAGCAGGATATCCAGTTGGGCATCGCCGATGAATCCGACGGCGTCTACAGCGTGAGATTGTCCCTGCCCGCCAAGGGCGCGGACAATCCCGACGACCAGGTGACGATCGGCTGGGTCAACCTGGATACCAGGGCGATGAAGGCTCTCGATATGACGCGCGATCCCGATCACCCGGACCTGCTCGCGGTGGATCAGGCAAAGTACCGGAAATTCGTTTCGGATTGTCTTCGTGAGGCGCCGAGCATGACGCAACGCTGTGACGCTCTCGACGAGCAAGCCTCGCAGGCATCGACTCGTCTGCCACCGGCCCAAGGCAGGATGATCGTGGTCGGAAACGGGCGACTGCCGTTCCACTCGGCCCCCGACGATTCATGCAGGATGCCCGGCGTGTTCATCCTGAGCGGCGAATCCGTCCAGGCCGATCGAACCTATCGGGGCTTTACCTCCGTCGTTTACCTGAGCGCGAGAAAAAATGGCCCGGTCGAGGGCTGGGTGAGAAGCGATCGCTTGAAGGCGGCGGATTCGGAGCCGGCCGCACGATGACGGCGTCGGCACGCACGACACGATTCGGCATGGAGTGAAACGAGGCAATATCACGGCATGGAACCTCGCAGTCGAGCCGGCAAAAGGAGAATCAAGATTGAATCCCTTTTTCTATCGCTTCCGCACCGATGCCTACTCGGCAGAGCAACGATTCGAGGTCTGGCGAGACGAAGTCAACGCGATCTTCGATGTCGAGATCGAACGATCGCTGGCCCATCGTTTCAATTACGACCTGAGCACCGGTTATGTCGGCTCGTTGTTGATGGGATGCGGCAAGTGGATCGGCCAACATGAGCCGGTGCATTACGGCGTCAAGCGATCGCCGGCCATGATCCGTCGCGACGGCCTCGATCACTTCTACCTCTGCCTAGGCATCACCCACTCCCTGTCGGGATACGCGGCGCGCACGCCGATTCACGCCGAGGCGTCGAATCTCTACGTACTGGATCTGGCCTACGAGCTCGATTCGGAAATCGTCGCGGGCGACACGCTGATCCTGACGATCGCGCGGGACTTGCTGCCCGCCCCCATCCGATCCGCCAACCTGCACGGCGCCGTCCTGCAGGGGCCCTTGAGCGCCTTGCTGGGTGATCACCTGTTCGCGCTGCAACGTCAATTGCCGCATCTGGCGCCCGCCGACATGCCCAACGTCGAACGCGCGACCCTGGCGCTGGTATCGGCCGCGCTGGCGCCGACGGCACGCACGCTCGGCGAGGCCGAGGTGGAAATCGACCAGGCCGTGATGTTGCGGGTGCGTGCCTATATCGATGCGCATCTGAAGTCGGCGGATCTCACGCCATCGCGGATCTGCCGCGACATCGGCATCTCGCGCGCGCATCTGTATCGGCTGTTTTCGCGCGAGACAGGCGTTGCCGCCTATATCCAGCATCGCCGCCTGGTGAAGATCCGCAAGCTTCTCGAGGAAGCCGGATCGAGCCGGCAGCGCCTGTCGACGCTGGCATTCCAATATGGCTTCAAGAGCGAATCCCACTTCAGCCGAAGCTTCCGAAATGCTTACGGTTGTTCGCCCAGCGAGGCTCGCGAGCGCGCCGCCTCGCGCGAGGCTCGCCTGCCCGCTTCGTCACCCGCGAAACATTCCGCGGGATCGTTGCGCGACGTGCTCGATCGCCTGGATTCCTGATCCTTCGTCGAACCTTCGTCGAAACGCAGCGTCAAGCTTTGGAGACGCTGGGGCAAAAATCCCCGCGGCGTAGCTGCTACCATTTTTACGTCCGAGATGATTTTTTCCGCGTGAAAGGACGGTCGCCGTTCGTACCCATGCACGTGCCGGCGCCTCGCAGAACCCAAAATCAAATATCGAATGAACGCGATCCGGATGCGCGAGAGACCGCTTTTTTTGTTATGCACAACAAATTATCAACTGCATCTCAATGGGGGATTGAGATTCCAGAATCGACAAGTGGTCGTCTATTACTTCCGGAGAAGAATATGCGTCATGTTCCTTGTGCAAATCATGTGGCCGCGGTGCTGGCCGCCGTATCGCTGCTGTCCGCCCCGCTGGCGATGGCTTCGGTGAATGCATCCCTCTCGCCGGCTCACGCGGCCGCGGCCCTCGTGCCGACGGGCGCCACGCCCCTGCAAGGCGCCGTCGCCTTCACGGCACCGCCGAGCCCGGCGGTTTCCGAACCGGCGCGATTCCAGACCGCGCTCGTCAACTCCTGCTCCGATTCGTGGTGGTGGCGCAGCGGCATCGAGGAACTGGCCTGCGGACTTTCCGGGCAAGGCTGGTGGAATTGATGATCGCGACGCGGGTTTGAACGGAACCCGCCGCCATGCAAGACAGGCCGCAGCAATGCGGCCTTTTTCATGCCCGCCGAAAACGAGACGGCGGACGCGGATTGCTCCGCGCCCGCCGTCGGCCCATCCGTTGCAGCCGGATCGGATCAGAACACCGGATGTCCGCTGATCACGCTCGGCAGCCAGGTCGAGAAGAACGGCCAGTAGGTGACGATATTGATCGCGCTGAAGATCGCCAGGTAATACGGCCAGGCGGTCTTGGTGGTCTCGCCGATCGACACCTCGCCGATCGCGCAGCCGACGAACTGCACCGAGCCGATCGGCGGATGCACCAGGCCGAGCGAGCAGTTCAGCAGCAGCATGATCCCGAACTGCACCGGGCCGACGCCGCAAGCCATCGCGATCGGCAGGAACAGCGGCGTGGTGATCAGGATGTGCGCCGCCATGTCCACGAAGGTGCCGAGGAACACCTGGAGGATGTTGATGTACAGCAGCATCAACCAGGGCTGGGCATTCGACTGCAGCAGCAGGTGCTCGATCGCGTCCGGGATCTCCAGGTAGGACATCTGGAAGCGCAGCATGTTGGACACGGCGATCAGCAGCAGCACCACGCCGGTGGTGCGAGCCGCATGCGACAGCGCGCGCCACAGCTTCTTCATGGTCAGCGTGCGATACACGAAGATGGTCAGCACCAGCGAGTAGACCACCGCGATCGCGGCCGCCTCGGTGGCGGTGGCGATGCCCTTGGCCACGCACACCAGGATGATCGCGATCACGCCGAGGCCCGGCAATGCGCCCACGAAGGAGCGTGCCACCGCGTACCAGCCCGGGAACTTCAAGAGCGCCGTGCTGCCGTCCTCGCGGCGCGGGAAGCCGTAGCGGCGCGCCTGCCAGTAGGCGGCGATCAGCACGAAGCCCATCACCCACAGCACCGGCAGCAGGCCCGAGAACAGCAGGTCGCCGATCGACACGCCGCTCACCGGATGACCGTTGAGCATGCCCGTGATCCCCTGCGCGGCGAACGCGTAGATGATCATGTTGGTCGAGGTCGGCATCAGCGCGCCGGCCAGCGAGGCGTGGGTGGTCACGTTGACCGCATAGGCGGCGCTGTAGCCTTCGCGCTTCATCAGCGGGATCACCACGCCGCCCATCGCCGAGGTATCGGCCGTGGGCGAGCCGGACACGCCGCCGAACAGCGTGCAGGCCACCACGTTGGCCATGCCCAGGCCGCCGCGGAAGTGGCCGACGATCGCCTGCGCGAACTTCAGGATGCGGTCCGCGATGCCGCCATGCAGCATCAGCTCGCCGGAGAAGATGAAGAACGGCACCGCCAGGAACGAGAACGCGTTCATCCCGGAGATCACCGACTGCATCGAGGTGGCGATCGGCAGGCCCTCGGCCAGGTAGGTGGCCACGCACGCGAGCCCGAGCGCGAACGAGACGGGCACCCCGAGGAAAAGCAGCAGCAGGAAGCTGATGGAGAGGATTGCGAGTTCCATGTGTGGATCAGGTTCGGTTGCGCTTGCACAGCGCAAGCAGGTGCTCGAGCGAGAACAGGATGATGGCGATACCGGCCGGCAGCGGAATCAGGTAGCGCACCGATTCGGGCAGGCCGATGATCGGAATCCGGTCCTCGAAGGTGGTTTCGGCCATCTCCAGGCAGCCGAGAATCAGCGCCACCGCGAACGCCATCAGGCAGAGGTGCTGGAAGCCGTGGATGATCGACTGGCCCTTGGGCGAGAGCCGGCGCACGAACGAGTCGAGGCCGATATGGCCGCCGTCGCGCACCTTCATCGCGGCGCCGAACATCGCGATCACGATCACCAGCAGCAGCGCGATCGGCTCGACGAAATCAGGGGCGTTGTTGAACACATAGCGCATCACGACCGCGTAGAACACGAGCGCCGTCAGCACGACGAGACTCGCCGACGCGATGACGGCCAGCGCCATGAACAGCACGTCGTTCGAGTGCTTGATGAACCTCATTTTCGAACCTCATCGGACAGAAAAGGCGGCCGGCGAAACCTCGCGCGGCCGCCGGGGCGCTGGCGCGGCCCCTTGCAGGGCCGCGCGCCGCGTATTACTTGATCGCCTGGATCTCGTCGACGATCTGCTTCATCATCGGGGTCTTCTCGTACTTGGTCCAGAGCGGCTGCATCGCCTTCACGAACGCGGCACGGTCGATCTGCGCGGCCGGCACGATGGTCGCGCCGCCCTTGAGCACGGCCTTGCGCGCATCGCCTTCACGCGCCGTCCAGAGCTGCACGTAGTACGGCACCGAATCGGCGGCCGCCTTCTTGATGATCGTCTGCTCCTGCGGGCTCAGCGTGTCCCACACCTTCTTGGAGAACACCAGCACTTCCGGCGTCATCGCGTGCTGCGTTTCCGAGAACACGTTGGCCACTTCGTAGTGCTTGGTTTCGTCGTAGGACGGCAGGTTGTTCTCGGCGGCATCCACCAGGCCCGTCTTCAGGCCCGTGTAGACCTCGGAGAACGGCATCGGCGTGGGCGTGCCGCCCATCGCCTTGATCTCGTCGACCATCAGGTCCGAAGGTTGCACGCGCACCTTGAGGCCCTTCATGTCGGCCGGCGACTTGATCGGACGCTTGGCGTACATCGAGCGCGCGCCGCTTTCATAGAAGGTCAGCGCGATCATGCCCTTGGCCTTGAACGCGTCGAGGATCTTCTGGCCTTCCGGGCCGTACATCACGTTGCGGAAGTGCTCGATGTCGCGGAACAGGAACGGGAACGACGGGATCATCGATTCCGGCACGATCTCGTTGAAGGCGGCACCGTTGGCGCGAACCATGTCGATCGCGCCCAGGCGCACCTGGTCGACCGTCTCGTTTTCCGAACCGAGCGCGCTGTTGCCGTAAACCTTGATCGAATCCTTGCCGTCCGTCGCCTTCTTGATCTCGTCGCTCATGAACTTGACAGCCATGTTCGTCGGGAAGTTGTCGCTGTGGACATCGGCGGAGCGGAAGACGCGGGCCTCGGCCGACAGCGTCGTGGCGGCGGCGAGTGCCGCGACGATCGCTACGGTGACGCGCTTGCGCGTGAAGATCGTTTTCATGGTCAAGTCTCCTCTGGGTATATCGCGTGTTGGATGTGCCGGCCTGCCCGCCCGGGCGCTACCGCCTCGGGCCCGGCAGGATCGGTCCGGAGCTCACCCCGCGGACCGGCTCGGCCGGCATCTTGCATCGTTGTCGTCTGACCACCGTCAGGCAGCCCACCCGCTGTCTCACGTCGTACAACTAGGGAGCGAGTCTATCGGGGCGGAACCACGCTTGTACACTTGGTGCATACCCGCAGAGGGTTGATGCCGCAGGTCCGTCACAAAAAGCTATTTTTCTTATATTTCAGCTAGTTGTGATATTTTTTCGATCGCCAGGACACGACCACCCCTGAGCCTCGAAGACAAATTCTTTTGCGTTTTGGGACGCTTCCGGATATGTCATTAGACAACTGATCATTGCGGGTTAACCTCGTTTCGTTTCCGCCCCTGAAACGAAATCGGGCGCCTTGGCGGCGCCCGATGCGGATGAATGACGTCTCATCAATGACTCATGACGTCCGATTGCCGGCTTACCGAAAGCCGTCGATTCGATTTCAAATTCGATTCAAACCGCTGCCGACAAGGGGCGCCAGCACGATCTCGATGCGCTCCTTGCCCTTGCCCGTGTTGCGGCGCTTGAGCGTGAGCGCGCCGACTTCGGCCGTGGTGCGCGGATGCGTGCCGCCGCACGGCATCGAGGCGAAGCCTTCGACCTGCCAGTAGCGACGCTCGGCGTCGATGTCGCTGAAGGCGGTGTGGATCGGCAAGGCACAAGCCACCAGGCTGGCCGCTTCCTGTTCCAGTTCCGGCAGCAGCGGGCTCAGGCTGGTGTCGCTGGCGAAATCGATGCGGGCCTTGTCGGCCGCGATGTGCGCGCCGATCCGCTCGATGCCCGGGCGCGCCCGGTAGACCAGTTGCAGGATCATTTCCGCCGCGAAATGGTGGCGCATCAGGCCGAGCCGGCGCGCGCCGTCGATCCAGATCGCCACGCCGTCGCCGGCGCGGAGCTGGTGATCGGGCGGCAGCGTGTAGACCAGGTCGAGTCCTTCCTTGTCGGCATGCAGCACGGGGTAGCCGCCGAGCGTGCCGGTGTCGCTCTCCTGCCCTCCCGAGAACGCGAAGAAGATGGTTTCCCTGACATGGACGCGCTGGCCGTCGACGGCGAGCACGGTGGTATCGAGGTGGGTCAGGTAGGGGTCGTCCCAGAAACGTTTACGGGTGGGCATGGCTGGCGCGGCGGCGGAGAGGCTGGATAAGGAGCCGTGAGATTAGCCTGGCCAAAACGCGTGGTCTTGTATATTCCTGCGGAAATCTTGCTTTCCGGATCGCGATCGTTCAACCCCCGCCGCCCAGGAAACGCAGCAGCCAGAGCAGGAAGTGGAACACCAGCACCAGGAATTCCCAGAGGCGCTCGAGCAAATCCCACAAGCCGGTCCGCCAGGCCGCGGCCGCTGCGCCGGTCCACCATTCGTTCATCGAGTCTCCGTGCTGGCGCCCGGTCGGCGGGCGTGGTGCTGGGTTATGCGAAGGGGCATCTTCGCATGGCTTGCGGGAGGGATGAAGGAATTGCGAGGCGTGATCGAGCAGCAATGATGGAAGATATCCGTCCTGATCACCGCTGTCCGGCCAAGCCGAGGCATGCCTCGAAGAACGAACGGAGGCCGTCGGCCTCCGTTCGCGACGAGCATCAGAACTTCCAGAGCAGATTGCCCAGCACCGCATTGTCGCGCACGCCGCTGCCGTACTGGCCACTGTAGGTCAGGCCGAGCTTGAGACGCCGGGTGAGATTCGCATCGATGCCGAGTTCGACCACCGCCGCATCACGCGCGATCGGCACGCCGGCCACCTGGAACGACGCCCCGCCCCCGGCGAACGCGAAGGTGGAAGTGGGCGTGGTCGTCCCGAAGGCATGACGCCAGCCGGCCATCGCCCGCGCCGTGAAGCTACCGCTCGACATCAGGTCGAATTTGGTGGCCGCACGCAAGCCTGCCGTCGAGAAACCGACACCGTTCGACTCCCCGACGCTACTCAGCGCGGCAGCACCGCCCGTCTCGCTCATGCCATCGGTATGCAGGTTCACATAGGCGAGATTGACGAAAGGCTCGAAGGCCAGCGCGCCAGCCGGCAACGCGTAACCGACTTCTCCGAACACCTGGGCGGTCCGCGCGTTCACGCCGCTCTGCGTGTGATCGGAAAGTCCCGGGACTGACAAATAGCGGTCGCCGTCAACGCGATGGAAGGTATAGGCCGCGCCGCCGCGCAGACCGAGCGCACCGAACTGACCACCACCATAGATCGACACTGAGTAGCTATCCACGCTCGCCGACGACTGCGTGTCGTTGTCGAGGCTGCTATGCGTCACGCCCCCCGCCACACCCGCACGCCAATGATTGCCGAAGCCGAGATCCGCACCGGCCACGAAGCCGGTCATGCTGCGCGAGATCGACGAGGCATTGCCGTCGCCATCCAACCGGCTGCGGCCGCCGAACGCCTGCCCCCATACCACCGGCTGGTACGAAGCGGTCTGGCAGCGCTGCTGCGCGGCCGCGCCGCCGGCGGGGCCGGACAGCACGGTGCTCGCATCTCCGCACTGCGAGGCACCGCCGGCGGCGAGCGCCGAAAGCGGTCCGCTCGAAGGGGCGAGCCCTTGACGCACACGATCCGTCACGGCCTCGCGTACGTAGCGGCTGTCCGTCAACAACACGCTTTTCATGCTCGCGTAGAACTCGCCATCGAGCGCGTTGAAGGCCGCGCGCGCATTGCCCGCCTCGCTCGACAGCAGCGTGTCGTAGATCGGGTTGCCGGCGCCGAGCGAGCCGATCGCGGCGGCCGCCGAACGCTGGTTCCGGGTCTGGGCGACGTCGGCGAACGTCGCGCCGTTCGTCACGAAGCTCAGTACCACGCTGTTCGTGGAATAACTCAGCAACGGCTTCAGGAACGCGAGATTGGTGCTCACGTCGGTGAATGCCCCCGTCACGCCGCCATCGGCGCTGACGATCGTGTAGCGCGTGAGAGGCGAATACACGGCCGTGTTCGCCGCGGCCATCCTGCTGGCGCGGTCGGCCGCGAGCGTCTGCGTCTGGGCGCTGCCGGTGCCAGTGGCCAGCACCTGCACCGTACCGCCGTTGATCGATGCACTGCCGGTAGCCGCCACCGAGCCGCTCTGTTGCGGCGTGGCGACGACCTGCAAGATCGAGCCGGCCTGGAACTCCACCTTGCCGGCCACGTTCAGCGGGACGCCGGGCTGCTGCAAGGCCGCGGTCGCACCGCGGTTGAGTACCAGGCCGCCGATCGTGCCCGTGCCGGTGACCGTCGCGCCACTCATCACGTTCACGGTCGATTGCGCTAGCGTACCGGCTACGTCGAGCGTGCCCGAGCCGACCGTGGTCGCTCCGCTCAGCGCATTCGTGCCAGTCAGTCTCAGCGTGCCGGCGCCGCTCTGCATGAGCGAACCGGTACCGCTGATCTGCCCGTCGAACACCACATTGTCTGCATGCGCGAACACCAGTTGGCCGAAATTGGCGACGTGGCCCGTGATTGAGCCGGTGGTGCCGCCATTGCCCACCTGCAGTGTGCCACCGGTGATCGTCGTGCCACCCGTATAGGTGTTCTCGCCGGCCAGGGTGAGCGTGCCCACGCCGCTCTTGGTCAGCGTGCCGCTGCCCGCGAGAGTCCCGGCATAAGCGCCGGCGCCCGCCACGGTCAGCCCCCCGGTGCCGGTATCGATGACACTGCCTGCCACGCCGCTCAGGGAGTTGAACGTGAGCGAGCCGCTGCCGAGTTGGAGCTTGCCGCCGTTCACGGCCAGCGAGCCGACGCCGAGCGCCGTGGCGCTGCCGAGAGCCAGCGTGCCGGCATTGAGCGTGGTGCCGCCGCTGAAGCTGTTGTTGCCCGACAGCGTCAGCGTCGCGTCGCCGTTCTTCACCAGTCCGCCGGTGCCCGACACGTCGCCGGCCAGCGTGAGGTCGTGGCTGCCGCCGATGGTGGCGATGCTGCCCAGGTTCACGGCGTTGCCGAGCGTAACCGCCGTGGACGTATCCAGCGTCGCGGGAGCGCTGATAGACAGCGTGCCGGTACCGAGCGCACCATTCGAGCCCGCCACCAGCGTGCCGGCAGCGAGCGTGGTTCCACCGCTGTAGGTGCTGTCGGCCGACAGCGTCTGAACGCCCGAGCCCGTCTTCACCACACCGCCCGGGCCGCCGATGGTGCCGGCGAAGGTGGTATTGGCTGCCCCGCCGAACGTCAGCGTGTTGGCGCCGAGCGCAATCCTGGAACCCGTCACGCCGCTCAGATCGCCGATGGTCTGATTCGAACCAGCGTTGCCGATGTCGAAGCTCGCGCCTGCATTGGCGAGCTTCACGGCCCCCGTCGCGACGAGCGAGCCGCCCACGCCGATCGCCAGCGTGCCGGCGTTGATCGTCGTCCCGCCGGTATAGCTGTTCGATGCCGTCAGCGTCTCGGTGCCCTCGCCTGCCTTGATGATGCCGCCCGTGCCGATGATCGCGCTGCCGAGCCGCTGGTCGGTCGCGTTGCCGAACGTCAGCGTATTCGCACCCAGCGAGACCAGCGAACCCGTGGCACCCGACAGTGCGCCGATCGTCTGCGGGGTACTCCCCGCCGAAATGTCGAAGCGCGTCCCCGTAAAGACGAGGTTGACGCCGCTGCTGGCCGCGATGCTGCCGCCGTCGCCGATCCCGAGCGTGCCCGCGTTGATGTTGGTGGCGCCGGTATACGTATTCACGCCGCTCAGCATCTGGGCTCCCGTGCCACCCTTGGCAAGGCCACCGGTGCCGGTGATCGTGCCGGAGAAGTTCTGATTCAGGTTGGCGTTGAGCGTCAGATCGGTCGCACCGAGGGCGACGGTCGTGCCGCTGATTCCCGATAGCGAGCCGATCGTCTGAGGACCGCCCGCGCCACTGAGGTCGAGCTTCGCGCCTGCCGCCGAAAGACCGACGAGTTGGCTCGACGCGATCGAACCGCCCGCGCCGATCGCGAGCGTGCCGCCAGCGATCTGCGTGAAGCCGGAATAGCTGCTCACGCCCGTCAGCGTCTCGGTGCCCGAGCCCTGCTTCAAGAGACCGCTCGAGGCAAAACCCGTGATCGCGCCGGCGAAAGTCTGGTCGGTCGCGTTGCCGAACGCCAGCACATTCGAGCCGAGCGAAACCCGCGAGCCGGCAACGCCGGAGAGTTCACCGATCGTCTGCGGAGCACTGCCTGCCGAGATATCGAAGGCCGTACCCGCGGCGAGGAGATTGACGCCACTGCTGGCGCTAATGCTGCCGCCCTCGCCGATCACGAGCGTGCCTGCGCTGATGTTGGTGGCACCGGTATACGTGTTCACGCCGCTCAGCATCTGGGTACCCGCGCCGCTCTTGGTGAGGTCACCGGTACCCGTGATCGTGCCGGAAAAATTCCGATTCAGATTGGCGTTGAGCGTCAGGTCGGTTGCACCGAGGGCGACGGTCGTGCCGCTGATTCCCGACAGCGACCCGATCGTCTGAGGACCGCCCGCACCGCTGAGATCGAGCTTCGCGCCTGCCGCTGAAAGACTCACGAGTGCGCTCGACGCGATCGAGCCACCCGCACCGATCGCGAGCGTGCCGCCAGCGATCTGCGTGAAGCCCGAATAGGTGCTCACCCCCGTCAACGTCTCGGTGCCCGAGCCCTGCTTGAAAATGCCGCCCGAAGCGCCGCCCGCGATCGTGCCGGCGAAGGTCTGGTCGGTCGCGTTGCCGATCTGCAGCACGTTCGAACCGAGATTGACGGTCGAGCCGCTCACCCCGGCCAGGCCGCCGATCGATGTTCCAATCGTCATACCGCTCAAGTCCAGCGTCGCGCCCGCGTTGACAAGATTGACCGTGCCGCCGCCCACCAGCGAACCGCCCGGGCCCAACGCCAGCGTACCTGCCGCGATGGTGGTGTCGCCGGTATAGCTGTTGATGCCGGTCAGCGTCTCGGTGCCGGTGCCGGTCTTGGTGATCCCCCCCGTTCCGGAAATCGTCCCGCCGAAGCTGGCATCGCTGGCATCGCCGAAAGATAGGTGATTGCCGCCGAGCACGACATTGCTGCCTGCCACGCCCGACAGCGCCCCAATGGCCTGCGGCGTACCCGCCGCGCTGATGTCGAAGATCGCGCCCGCATTGGCGAGATTCACCTGGTTGCCACCTGCCAGCGAACCACCCGCGCCGATCGCGAGCGTGCCTTCGTCGACGGTCACGCCACCGGTAAAGGTATTGGTACCCGTCAGCGTCTCGGTCACGGTACCTTTCTTGACGATACCGCCCGTGCCGCTGATGGTGCCGCCGAAACTCGCGGTGTTCAGATCGTTGATCGTGGTGCCGATGGTGAGCGTGTTACCGCCCAAAGCCACCGTGGTGCCTGCCACGCCAGCAAGGCCGCCGATCGCCTGAGGAGTGGTCGCGCCACTCACGTCGAACGCGGCGCCCGAGTTCGTCAACTGGACCGAGCTCTGCGTCGACAGCGATCCGCCGCCGCCGATCGCGAGCGTGCCGGCGGTCACGATCGTCGATCCCGCATAGGTATTCGCGCCAGTCAGTGTCTCGGTGCCCGAACCCGCCTTGGTGATGCCGGATTCGCCCGAAATCGTGCCGCCGAACGTCTCGTTGCCCGAGTCGCCGAATGTGAGGCGATCGTGGACAACGTCGACGCTCGAGCCGGCCACGCCGGACAGGCCGCCGATAGTAATCGGCTCGCCGGTTCCGAGTTCGAGACGGGCGCTGGCACCGCTTAAATCAACCTTGGTCGCAACAGGAAGCGAGCCGTTCAGACCAAGCCCGAGCGTGCCTGCCTCGATGATGGTACTGCCCGTATACGTCTGCGCGCCGAACAGCGTTTCCGAGCCGCTCCCTGCCTTGATCAGGCTACCCGTGCCGGAAATCGTGCCGCTGAAGCTGTGATTGCCCGCATCACCGATACGCAGGTCGTTGTCGCCAAGCTTGACGCTGGTGCCGGCCCGGCCGTCCAGGCCGCCGATAGTCTGCGCGCCGCTCGCGCCGCCGAGATCGAAGGTTGCGCCCGAGCTCAACAGATTCACCGGGCTGCTCGCCGCGAGCGAACCACCCGCGCCCAGTGCCAGCGTACCCGCGCTGATTGCGGTGGTACCCGCGTAGGTATTCGTGCCGGTCAACGTCTCGGTGCCCGAGCCCGTCTTGGTGATACCGCCAGCGCCGCCGATCGTGCCGGCGAAGGTCTGATTGCTCGCGTCGCCGAAGCTCAACGAATTCGCGCCGAGATTGACGCTGGTACCGGCCACGCCCGATAACGCGCCGATCACCTGATCGCCGCCGGCCGCGCTGATGTCGAAACTCGCACCGGGCGTGCCGAGATTCACGTTACCGGGGGCGGCATAGGCGGGAATGATCCCGGCGCCCACCAGTGCAAAAAATACGCCCATCGCGGGCGACAGCTTGGGAGATTCGTATTCTTTCGAGTTGCGAACGCGCACGCGGACCATTGCATAACCCCAAAATGGATTTGTTTTTTATTGCCGTATCTCGCTCGAGTACGAGATCGACAGCGATGAATTGCCGGCGCATCCATGCGAACTGACATGAGCATCAGAAAACACGGGACGAGCGCCGACGCACCATGACGCCACATGGCGAAAACCAGCAGGAACAGCGTGGAATCTAGTGCGTTCGAGACATCACGACGCCTCGAAGCGGATCAGGTTGGCAAAACAAAGATTTCCCCGGAAATGGAAATGACAAGACGCGGTTGGGCGGCCTGGTTATTTTTTTGATACGCCAACAAGATTACAACAGAGCATTACAAATTGACAATCTCGATGAATTGACAGGTCCACCATGAAAACGATTGCGCCGGGTCATTCGCAAATTTTTTTAACCACGCTCGCGCGTCATCAATGCCCTCGGCAGCGACGGCGCAAAAAAAAACGCCTCGACCCGGGTATCCGGAGTCGAGGCCAACCGCGTTTCGATAACACTCTTTGGGGAAAGAGTGCATGTCACTGTATGAATTTGCGGGCGCGGATGCAATTTCCGTGTCTTACCGGATCTTTCGCGATGTACAACCGCCCCTGGCGGAACCTGCGCATCCCAAGCCGGGCGGCGCTTGCGTCACGTTACAGCCGTAACAGGCCAACGCCCGCGAACGCCCCCCGAAAGCCGCCACGGCCTTGTCGCGCCGGGCTCGGCCCGAAAGAACCGTAAGCCGCCCCCTCAAGCCGCCCCGTCCAGCGCACTCGGGCTCGCGTCATGAAACAGCCGATAAACGAGCGTCCGCAACCATCGATGCCCCTCGTCGCGATGAAACCGTTCATGCCAGAACTGCGCGATATCGGTCGGCGCGATATCGAACGGCAGCGCCAGCGCGCGCACGTCCGGCCGGGTCAGCACCCGCGCCAACCTGCTCGGCACGCAGGCCACCAAATCGCTCGACGCCACGATCCGCTCGATCCCGAACGAATGCGCGAGCCGCAGCGCCACCCTTCTCGCCCTGCCGCCCGGCCCCGAGAGCGCGTCGAGCGCCGCCTCGAAGCGCGCATGGCTCCCCGCCGTCGGCGTGTACACCACATGCTCCGCCGCGAAGAAGCGCTCCGCCGAGAGCCGCTCCCCGATCGCCGGATGATCATGCCGGACCAGCGCCACGTAGCTCTCGTGAAACAGCCGCTGCTGGTGAAAGTCGTCGTGCAGCCCCTGGAACATCCCGATCGCCAGGTCGATCTGCCCGAGCTTCATCATCTGCTGCGCATCGTCCAGCGAAGGATCGCTGGTCACGATCCTCAGCCCCGGCGCCACCTCGCGCAGGTGCGCCACCAGCCGCGGCATGAAGATCGCCTGCCCCAGGTCGCTGACGTAGAGATGGAAGGTGCGATCGGCCGCCTCGGGCTCGAACGGCTTGCCGGCCTGCATCGCCAGCCGCAACGAAGCCAGCCCCGGATCCACCAGCGCCGCGATCTCGTCGGCGCGCGCCGTCGGCTGCATGCCCTCGGCCGTCTTCACGAACAGCACGTCGTCGAACAGCGTGCGCAGCCGCTTGAGCGCGTTGCTCACCGAAGGCTGGGTCAGGTGCAGCGCCTGCGCCGCGCGCGTGGTGCTGCGCGTGCGATACAGCACGTCGAACACGAGCAGCAGATTGAGATCGATATTGCGCAGCGCGGTGTCGTGCGTCATTGGCGTGGCGGGGAGAACGAGGGTCATTGATGCGCTGAATGCCGGCATTCAGACGATCAATTTAACAGAGGCCCCCGCGATCCCTAAGCTGGTATCGACCCGGGCCAGACGCCCCAGCGGCGCGGCCCCCGTGGTTTACCCTCAACCCTCCCGGATCTCACATGGACAACAAGATTGCTCTCGAGGAACACTTCGCGTCGCCGGACACGATCGGCGATTCCGAACGCTTCTTCACCCACGACCTCTGGCAGGTGCGCCGCCGCCAGTTGCTCGACTTCCAGGAGGAGCGCATCGAGCGCATGGACGCCTGCGGGATCGGCTACGCGATCCTCTCGCTGAACGCGCCGGCCGTGCAGGCGATCACCGATCGCCAGCGCGCGATCGACGTGGCGCGCCGCGCCAACGACCTGCTCGCCGAACAGGTGGCGCGCCGCCCCGAGCGCTTCGGCGCGTTCGCCGCGCTGCCGCTGCAGGACCCGGAAGCGGCCGCGCGCGAGCTCGAGCGCGCGGTCGGCGAACTGGGCTTCCAGGGCGCGCTGGTCAACGGCTTCTCGCAGGTCGGCAGCGAGGACGATTCGACCTACTACGACCTGCCGCAATACTGGCCGTTCTGGGCCGAGGTCGAGCGGCTCGGCGTGCCCTTCTACCTGCATCCGCGCAATCCGCTGCCGAGCCAGCAGCGCTCGATCGAGGGCCATCCCTGGCTGATGGGCCCGGCCTGGGCCTTCTCGCCCGAAACCGGCGTGCATGCGCTGCGCCTGATCGGCAGCGGCCTGTTCGACGCGCATCCGAAGCTGCAGATCATCCTCGGCCACCTCGGCGAGCTGGTGCAGAACAACATCTGGCGCACCTCGCACTGGGCCTCGGCGACCGGCAAGAACCCGCTGGGCGTGAAGGCCACGCGGCCCTTCATCGACTACTTCCGCGAGAACTTCAACCTCACCACCAGCGGCAACTTCCGCACCATCGCGATGCGCAACGCGATGGACGAGATCGGCAGCGACCGCGTGCTGTTCTCCTCCGACTACCCGTTCGAGACCATGGAGGAAGCGGCGCAGTGGTTCGATCGCGCGGAAATCAACGACAACGACCGCCAGAAGATCGGCCGCGACAACGCGCGGCGACTGTTCCGCCTCGACTGAACCGCGCCGGGCGGCAACGCGCGCGGCACCGGCAGACGCCGGGCCGCGCGCGCAACACAACGACAAGACAGACCAGGAGACATCCCCGTGCAACCCGCTCACGTTTTCGACGTGCAGCGCTGGCTCGACGCGCAGCGGTTTTCCCGCTTCCAGTTCGCGATCGCCACGCTGTGCTTCGCCGTCGTCGCGCTCGACGGCCTCGACACCGCCCTGATCGGCTTCGTGGTCCCCGCGCTGCGCGGCGACTGGCATCCCTCAACCACCGCCGTCACGCTGCTGGTCGCCTCGGGGCTGGCGGGCCTGGCGATCGGCGCGTTCTTCGCCGGCCCGCTCGGCGACCGGATCGGCCGCAAGCGCCTGCTGACCGGCTCGGTGCTCGGCTTCGGCCTGTTCAGCCTGCTCTCGGCGATCGCGCCGAACATCACGCTGCTGACGCTGTGCCGGCTGCTGACCGGCGTCGGCCTGGGCGCGGCGATGCCGAACGCGATCACCATGACCTCCGAGTACAGCCCGCGCAGCCGCCGCGCGCTGGTGGTCACCACCATGTTCTGCGGCTTCACCTTCGGCTCGGCCGCGGCGGGCTTCGTCGCCGCGCACGTGATCCCGCGCCACGGCTGGCACGCGATGTTCGTGATCGGCGGCGTGCTGCCGCTCGCGCTCGGGCTGCTGATGCTGGCGGCCCTGCCCGAGTCGATCCGCTTCCTGATCCATCGCCAGGCGCCGGCCGACACCATCGCCGCATTGCTGCGGCGCATCTCGCGCGAGGCGCCCGACGCCGGGCACCGCTTCGTGGTGGACGAACCCGCCGGGCTGGCCGGCCGCTCGCCGGTGGCGCAGTTGTTCGCGCCGGCGCTGAAGTTCGGCACGCTGGCGCTCTGGTGCGTGTTCTGGATGAACCTGCTGGTGGTCTACCTGGTCACCAACTGGCTGCCGAGCCTGTTCCGCGACGCCGGCTTCGACTTGGCCCAGGCCGCCGTCGTCACGGCGATGTTCCAGCTCGGCGGCACGGTGGGCTCGGTCCTGATCGGCCGCACCATGGACCGCCGCAACCCCTACGCGGTGCTGGTGGGCGCCTACGGCGCCGGCATCCTCTGCGTGCTGCTGGTGGCCTGGCGCTACCAGGAGCTGCTGTCGCTCTCGCTGGGCATCTTCGGGGTCGGCTTCGCGGTGGCGGGCTCGCAGACCGGCGCGAACGCGCTGGCCGCCGGCTTCTATCCCACCGGCAGCCGCGTCACCGGGGTGAGCTGGGCGCTCGGCGTCGGACGGCTCGGCGCGATCGCCGGCTCCTTCATCGGCGCGCTGCTGATCGCCAGCGCGATCGGGCTGGCGAGCGTGTTCATGCTGCTGATCGTGCCGATCGCCTGCGCCGCCGCCGCGATCGGCGTGATGGGCCTGCACTACCTGCGCGCGCCGCGCATCGCCGAAGCCGTCGAATGACGGCACGCGGCGGCAGCCCGCCGCCGCGCCTTCCATAACAATCCAGGAGATCCCGATGGTTCCGTTCATCGGCCGCCCGCGCGCGGCCATTCCCTTCGCACTACTGATATCGTCGGCCTGCCCGGCGGCTTTCGCGCAGAGCAGCGTGACGCTGTACGGCAGCCTCGACGCCGGCGTCGCCTACGTCAACAACCGCGACGGGCATTCGCAGGTCGCCATGCTGCAGGGCGTCGCGCAGCCGGATCGCTTCGGCCTGACCGGCACCGAGGCGCTCGGCGGCGGCTGGAGCGCGGTATTCCGCCTCGAGAACGGCTTCTTCACCAACAACGGCGCCCTCGCGCGCGCCAACACGCTGTTCAGCCGCCAGGCCTATGTCGGCCTCTCGTCCACCCGCTACGGCACGCTCACGCTCGGCGAGCAGAGCTCGTTCAACTACGACTGGGTCGCGCCGCTCGGCAACAACTTCCAGGGCAACAACCTGCTGGCCGCGCATCCGGGCAACCTGGACGGGCTGGTGGAAACCACCTCGGCGCAGGAAGCGAACCTGATCAAGTACCGCTCGGCGGTCTGGAACGGGCTGTCCTTCGGCCTGCTCTACGGGCTCGGCGGCGTGGCGGGCGATTTCTCCAACGGGCGCATCGCCGGCGGCGCGGCCAGCTATACCAACGGGCCGCTGGCAATCGCGGCGGCCTACGTGAACGAGCACAATCGCGCGCTCGGCCCCATGCTCGGCGATACCACCGCCGGGCTCGGCCTGAGCAGCTTCCAGGGCAAGCCGGCCCTGTCCTACGTGGCCGACAAGATCGAGAACACCGGCGTGGGCGCGCGCTACGACTTCGGCCGCCTGCGGCTACACGCGGTGTTCACCTACGTGCGGATCGTCTCGGGTTCGTTCGCCGACAGCTACCGCACCTGGGAAACCGGCGCGACCTGGCTCAGCACGCCGGCCAATGCGATCGTCGGCGGCATCGCGGCCACCGGCTTCATCGGCCGGCACTACCTGACGGCCACGCTGGGCGACGTCTACTCGCTGTCGAAGTCGACCCAGGTCTATCTGCAGGCGGTCGCGCAGCAGGCCACCGGCACGACCGATGCGCGCGCATCGATCTTCTCGGTCGGCGCCTCGGGCACGCCGCGCCAGTTGGCCTTCGTCACCGGCATCCATCACCTGTTCTGAAGCGGGCGGGCGTCGTGCCGGGCAGGAAGCCGCCCGGCACGACGCAGCGACTTCATTGGACCGAGTCTCGCACCTCGAGCGTGCTCATGTCGACGACGAAGCGATAATGCACGTCGCCCTTTTCCATCCTCACGAACGCCTCGTTGATCTGTTGAATGGTAATGATCTCGCACTCCGGGAGGATGTTTTTCTTCCCACAGAGATCCAGCATCTCCTGGGTCTCCTTGATGCCGCCGACCGCGGAGCCCGCAATCCGCCGGCGCCCCATGATGACCGGCGTGTTGTCGTAGGCGGGCGTGGTGCTCAATGCGCCCACCACCACGATGGTGCCGTCGATGTCGAGCAAGTCGATATACGGCGCAAGATCGTGCTCGTAGGGAATGGTGTCGATGATGAGGTCGCATGAGAACGCGGCGGCCGCCATCTGGTCCTGGTCGGTGGAGATCAGGACGCGATCGGCGCCGAGCTTCAGCGCATCCGTGCTTTTTCCCGGCGAGCGCGAGATCACCGTCACGTCGGCCCCGAGCGCGGCCGCGAACTTGACGGCAAGATGACCCAGCCCACCGAGCCCGACCACCGCCACGCGGCTGCCGGGCCCGACGTTCCAGGTTCGCAGCGGCGAATAGGTGGTGATCCCGGCGCAGAGCAGAGGGCCGACTCGCGACGGATCGAGATTCTCCGGAACCCGCAGCACCATCTCCTCCCGCACCACGATGTTGTTCGAGAAGCCGCCGAGCGTCATGCCTCCCGAAATCCTGTCTCGACCGTTGTAGGTGGGCGTCACGCCCTCGCGGCAATAGACCTCGAGATCCTTGCGGCACATGTCGCAATGCTGGCAACTGTCCACCAAGGTGCCTACGGCGACCAGGTCGCCGGGTCCGAACCTGGTGACATCCGAGCCGACCTCGCGTACCCGCCCGACGATTTCGTGGCCGGGAACGAGCGGATAAGCGGACACGTTCCAGTCGTTGCGTGAGAAATGCAGATCCGTATGGCAGACGCCGCAATAGAGGATGTCGATTGCAACGTCGCCTTCGCGGGTCTCGCGGCGCTCGAACGAATACTCGGCGAGCGCGCTGTGCGCGTCCTGGGCGGCATAGGCGTAAGTCGTCATGGGTTTGCTTGTTTCCTCGGAAGGGATTCGGGTTCGGTACGTCGACGCTGGCTAGTGTCCCAAGCCAGCCATTCCACGATAAGATGGGATAAATGGGATGATCTTATGAGTGTGGCTCAGCAATGCGAAGAGAAGATCTCGCCGACTTGATGGCATTCGCGGTGATCGCGGAGGAAGGGAGTTTCACGCGCGCCGCGGTGCGCCTGGGTCTGTCCAGCTCGGCGCTGAGCCATGCGATCCGGCTCCTGGAGCAACGCCTCGGCGTGCGGCTCCTGAACCGGACCACGCGAAGCGTCGCCCCCACGTCCGCCGGCCAACGCCTGCTGGTCCAGCTGAAGCCCTCGCTGGCGCAGATCGAGGACGGCCTGGCCTGCCTGGCGGAGGAACGGGAGGATCCGTCGGGCGTGGTTCGAATCAATACGCATCGCAGCGCAGCGCTGCTGCACGTGCTTCCCGCACTTGCCGAACTCGGCGCGAGCTTTCCGAATCTGGTCCTGGACATCACGGTCGATGACAGCGACGTCGATATCGTCGCGAAGGGGTTCGACGCCGGCATTCGTCACGGAGAACACGTCGCGCGAGACATGGTCGCCGTCAGGATCAGCCCTGAATTCAGGACGGCGGTGGTCGCCACGCCCGGTTACCTCGAACGCACGCCGCGGATCCGGCTCCCTTCGGACCTGCAGCAGCATCGCTGCCTGGTATGGCGCTACCCGACATCAGGCGAGCTGTTGAAATGGGAGTTCCAGAAGAACGGTCGAAGGCATCGCGTGGTGGTGGAGCCGAGCTTCATCACCAACGACATCGACGTGCTGATCAAGGCTGCCCTCACGGGCTCGGGGCTCGCCTATCTGTTGAAGGAGCAGGTTGCCGACCAGCTCGCCGAAGGAAGTCTCGTCGAGGTGCTGGAGCCCTGGCATGTGCTTCACGAGGCCTGCTATTTGTACTACCCCAACCGGCGGCAGCTTCGCCCGGTGCTGCGTGTCCTGATCGACGCAATCCGCTTCGACAACTAGATCGCGCGATCGCCGGCGCCGGGCCGGAAGCCGCCCGGCACGGCACCGCCGCCCCACCTCAATGCTCGGCGCCGGGCCCCACCTCGAAGGCATTCGCCACCGCGCGCACCGCGTTCGCGTAAAGCAGCACATCCACGCCAACCGCCACGAACAGGCAGCCCAGCGAGAGATAGTGGCGCGCCAGCGCCGCATCGTCGGTCAGCGTGCCGGCCGCCTTGCCGGCGCGGATGATGCGCGCGATCGCGTCGTTGATCGCGAACTGCACGTCGGCGTGCCGCGCGTTGCCGCGGTGGCCCATCGAGGCGGCCAGGTCGGCCGGGCCGATGAACACGCCATCCACGCCGTCCACCGCGCAGATCTCGTCGAGGTTGCGCAGCGCGGTCGCGCTTTCGGCCTGCACCAGCAGGCAGACCTCCTCGTCGGCCAGGTCGAGATAGTCGGCACGCTGGTTCCAGCGCGAGGCGCGCGCCACCGCGCTGCCCACCCCGCGCACGCCGCGCGGCGGGTAGCGCACCGCGGCCACCAGTTCGCGCGCCTGCTCGGCGGTCTCGACCATCGGCACCAGCAGCGTGCGCGCGCCGGCGTCCAGCAACTGCTTGATCAGCGCGGTACTGCCCTCCACCGGCCGCACCACCGCCTCGGCCCGATACGGCGCCACGGCCTGCAGTTGCGCCACGATGCTGCGCACGTCGTTCGGCGCATGCTCGCCGTCGATCAGCAGCCAGTCGAAACCGGCCGTGGCGGTGATCTCGGCCAGGTAGGGCTCGGCCATCGATACCCAGAAGCCGACCTGCCGGCGTCGCGCCGCGAGCGCGGCCTTGAAGCGGTTCAATCCATAAGGGGAACTGGCGGTCATCGGTGAAGGTTCCTCGTCGTGCGTGGTTCGATCGGAAGCATCGCGGCGCCCTGCCCGGCATCGCCGCGCCCCCGCCATGATCGCATCGGTCGCGCGAATACGCCGCGAACCGGGCCTCGGCGCAGCCCATCCCCGCCCGCTTCCCGCCATCCCGATTGCCGACTTTGCACCCGCCCATTGTTCTGACGATTGGCGATCCACGCGCCAATCCCCGGCGACTTTCATAAATCTTTTTCGGTTTTCCCGGTTTTTTGGCATGGCCTCGAATCCCTTGAGTAGCGGGGTCTTTGCGGTCCTTTTCAAAGGATCGAAATCAATCCTTTCATGCATTTCCCGGATTGCGTTCCGGCCCCGGAATAGCGCGCCGTTTCGCCGGACAAGATTCGAGCTTCAACCATTAAGAAATGTTAAACGCCGCCGTTACCCGGATCAGTAGCTCGCGTCGCTGGCGTCAGCGCGGCGCGAGGAGATACGGACTGGTTTCCATCAAGGCGATGGCGGCAGGCGCGACCGGGGTGTCGTGCCGTCTCGTCGGAAACCGGCCGCCCTGACCGCGGGATTGCGGTTGCGAGATAAAAGAACGAGTGATTCCATGAAGATCGAGCGTTTCCACCCTGCCCAGCTTCGCCCAGGCCAGATCCGTACCCTGGCCTCCGTCGTGTCGATGACGCTGATCGCGTCCGTGATTGCCGGCTGCGGCGGTGGCGGCGGCGGTGATTCGCCCAGCCCGGCGGCGGGCGCCGCGGCCAGCACCAGCAGCGGCACCACCACCACCTCGTCCAGCTCGGGCACCGGCGCTTCCGGCAGCACCTCGCAGATGTGCACCACCACGCTGGCGGCCTCGCAAGGCAATGCCGCCGCGACCAACACCTCGACCAGCACCTCCTCCGGCAACTCGACGGGCACCCCCACCAGCAACGCACCGAGCACGCTGAGCCCGTTCGACGCGCCGGTCGACCACCTGATCGTCAAGCTCGCGCCGGCCACCTCCGCCAGCAGCGCCAACGGCGCGCGCGTGATGGCCGCCGCCGCGCCGGACAGCACCCGCATCAGCAACCTGATCGGCCGCGTGCTGACGCAATGGAACAACCAGCGCTCGCAGGCCCGCATCATGGCCGCCTCGTCGGGCAACGGCGGCTCGCTGCCGAGCTTCGACAACGTGCAGCTCGAACGCACCATGTCGGACGGCTCGGCGGTGGTTTCGCTGGGCAAGCGCGTGGCGGCCACGGACGCGGCCACGCTGGCGCAGAGCTTCGCGGCCGACAGCGACGTGGCCTACGCGGAACCGGATCGACGCCTGTTCGCCAGCGACCTGGCGCCCGTCACGCCGTCCGATCCGATGTACTCGCAGCAGTGGAACGACTTCAATACGGCGATCGGCGTGAACATGCCGGCCGCCTGGGCCCTCACCACCGGCGCCTCGAACCTCGTCACGGCGGTGATCGATACCGGCTACCGCCCGCATGCCGACATCGTCGGCAACCTGGTGGCGGGCTACGACTTCATCAGCGACGTCAACACCGGCAACAACGGCCACGGCCGCAGCGCCGATGCCACCGACCCGGGCGACTGGGTCACCCAGTCCGAGCTGAGCGACACCAGCAGCCCGTTCTACAACTGCGCGAGCGCGCCCAGCAACAGCAGCTGGCACGGCACGCAGGTGGCCGGCCTGATCGGCGCGACCGCCAACAACGGCACCGGCATCGCCGGCGCCAACTGGTTCGGCAAGATCCAGCCGGTGCGCGCGCTCGGCAAGTGCGGCGGCACCACCAGCGACATCGCCGACGCGATGCGCTGGGCGGCCGGCATCTCGATCCCGGGCGTGCCCGACAATGCCACGCCGGCCAAGGTCATCAACCTGAGCCTGGGCGGCAACGGCCCCTGCGGCAGCACCTTCCAGTCGGCGGTCAACGACGTGATCGCGCGCGGCGTGACGGTGGTGGTGGCAGCCGGCAACGACGGCCTGGCCAACGCGCAGGACCGTCCCGCCAACTGCACCGGCGTGGTGGCCGTGGGCGCCACCGACAGCACCGGCAAGCGCGCCTGGTACAGCAACTTCAGCAGCGAGATCACGCTGAGCGCGCCGGGCTCGAACATCCTGTCGACCAGCAACACCGGCACCACCTCGCCGGGCAGCGACACCTACCAGCTCAACAGCGGCACCAGCCTGGCCGCGCCGCAGGTGGCCGGCGTGGTCTCGCTGATGCTCACGCGCAACCCGAACCTGACGCCCGCGCAGATCTCGCAGAAGCTCGCGGCCACCGCGCGCCCGTCGCAGATCGCGGCCACCACCGCCTCCTCGTGCACGGCGATGGCGCCGGGCGCGGGCCTGATGGATGCCGGCGCGGCGGTTGCGTCCGCAACCAACTGAGGCAAGCACGCCAGCTGAGTCCTCCAGGCGGTAACGATCCCTGTCACGGCATCGCGGTTCGATGCCGATCCCGCGATGCCCGCGTCACGCTCCTGCGTTGCGCGGGCGTTGCTTTTTCGGGCTCTCGCCCTGCAACGCGCCGAGCCGCTTCATGACACGCCTGTGACACCGACCGCCTCGCGGCCTCGGTGAATTCCCGCATCCCCGCGCCCCCGCCGCCCCGCCGCCCCGCCGCCCCGCCGCCCCGCCGCATCGCCCGCTCCCCGCAATCCCCCCGATGTCATCGGTCTGCCATCTGGCGCCGATAGAGTCCGGCCTAGACCAGCAAGCACACCCAACCCCACGCCTTTATGCCGAGTTCAGCGCGCGCGTCCCAGTCCGTCCATGCCATCACCAGCCGCGTGTTGACGACGAGCCTCGTCGTCAACCTGGTGCTGATGATCGCGCAGGCCGGCGCCGCCTACGCCGCGCACTCGTCGGGGATCCTGGCCGACACGATCCACGCGGCGATCGACCTGCTGGCCGACGCGCTGCTGCTGCTGGCCTGCCGTCTCGACGCGAAGCTGCCGCCCGAGCAGCGGCCGACCTACGAGCCGGTCGCGCTGTTCGGCCTGGGCGCGCTGCTGCTCGCCACCGGCGCCCAGATGATCTGGCACGCCGCCACCAGCCTCGACGCCCCCGCCGACGTCTCGCCTAACGCGCTGTCCTTCGCGGTGCTGGCCGTCGCGCTCGCCGGCAAGGGCGGGCTTTCGCAATGGATGCTCAAGCGCGCCCGGGCGATCGGCGGTGCCGCGCTGATCGAGGCCAGCGCCTGCCATCTGCGCGCCGACGCGCTCACCCTGCTGCTGGCCACGCTGGCCCTGGCCGGCGCGCGGGCCGGCCTGCCGCGCCTGGACGAACTGGCCGCCACCCTGATTGGCGTGATGATCCTGCGCACCGGCTACGGCTTCGCCCGGCGTGGTTACCAGATGCGCGCCGCCCACGCGGGCTGGGGCAGCCGCGCGGTCCCGCCGCGTTGATCGGGCGAGACTCGCCTGCCGCTTGCATTGCCTCGTCGCGTTCCGCGATCGACCGCCGGCCCTCCCCGTTTCACGACAAATTGCCTGCCAAGGCTTGACGCTGCGTAAGCGGGCCGATTACCATCGCCCCGTCCTCACGACCGGAGCGTTTCCGTGAACCCTGATGCGAGTAGTCATAGTCGGTCCTCGACCGGCTTCCCCATCGCCTGAGGCATACCCACGGAGTTCGTCTCCCGCCGTATCCCGGGCCTCGGGATGCGGCGTTCTTCGGGCCAAGCCGGCCTGATTTCCCCGCTTTTTCCAGATCGCGCATGATGCCGCCGAGCCTTCGGCCCGGCACGCAGCCGCTCGTCCTCGCCACCGCCATGGCATGCCGCTGGCGCGTGTCGCGAGGCGCCGGTCAGCGGCTCGCGCCGCAGCCCGCCGACAAGCACATGGCAAGCCGCCCTTCGGCGGCGTGAACCTCGATCCCGCCCATGGCAGGGCACGCGCCCTGCCCCAATCGACAGGAGTCCAGATGGATAGCGACAGTAGCCCCGGTGGTCCATTACGGCCCGCCGGCGCGTCGATGCCGATCCTCCTCGCGATGGCGCCGGCCGTCGCGCCGGCGGGCCGCCCCGAATTCCGATCCAAGCAGCCGAACGCGCAGGACGCGACGCGGCGGGGAGCCTGCGCGCGCTGATCGCCGCGCCCGACGCTCGCCGCGCGCCGTCATGCGCGGCATCAGGAGCGTTAGATGACACTCAGATTCCTTCGCCGCAACCGCCAGCGCGGTTTCGTCCAGCCCGGCGCGCGAGAGCGCGCCGCTTCCCCGGCCACCGCGCCGATCGTCGCCGAGGCGAACCGTTCGCTCGAGGACGTGCTCGCCCGCCTGCATACCGGCACGCGCGGCCTGACCTTCTCGCAGGCCGAGGACCGCCTCGCCCAGCACGGCGCCAACGAGATCGCGCACGATCGCCCGCCGCACTGGCTGCGCCAGTTGCTGCATGCGTTCCACAATCCCTTCGTCTACGTGCTGCTGGTGCTGGCCGCGATCAGCTTCTGCACCGACGTCTGGTTCGCCGCGCCCGAGGATCGCGACTATGTCGGCATGACGATCCTGCTGAGCATGGTCACCATCAGCGCGGTGCTGCGCTTCGTGCAGGAATTCCGCTCGCTGCGGGCCGCCGATCGTCTCAAGGCGCTGGTGCGCACCACCACCATGGTCCGGCGCCGGCCCACCGCGAGCACCGAGCCGATGCTGCGCGAAATCCCGATCCGCGAGGTGGTGCCCGGCGACATCGTGCAGTTGTCGGCCGGCGACATGGTGCCGGCCGACGTGCGCCTGCTCGCCTCGCGCGACCTCTTCATCAGCCAGGCCGCGCTGACCGGCGAGGCGCTGCCGGTGGAGAAATACGACACGCTCGGCGCGGTGGCCGGCAAGTCGGCGCAGGCGCCGGCAGCGGCAGCCGAGGCGGCCGGCGATGCTGTCGATACGGGCAACGCAGGCAGCACCGATGCCGGCTCCCCTCTCGACCTCGCCAACGTCTGCTTCATGGGCACCAACGTGGTGAGCGGCACCGCCACCGCGCTGGTGATCGCCACCGGCGAGCGCACCGTGTTCGGCGCGCTGGCGAAGAACGTGACGGGCCGCCGCCGCGTGGAAACCAGCTTCGACCGCGGCGTGGCCAGCGTCAGCGCGCTGCTGATCCGCTTCATGCTGGTGATGGTGCCGGTGGTGTTCGTGATCAACGGCCTGACCAAGGGCGACTGGCTCGGCGCGATGACCTTCGCGCTGGCGGTGGCGGTGGGCCTCACGCCCGAGATGCTGCCGATGATCGTCAGCACCAACCTCGCGCGCGGCGCGATCGCGATGGCGCGCCGCAAGGTGGTGGTCAAGCGCCTGAACGCGGTGCAGAACTTCGGCGCGATGGACGTGCTCTGCACCGACAAGACCGGCACGCTCACCCAGGACGACATCCTGCTGGAGCACCACCTCGACCTGCGCGGCCAGCGCGACGACGAGGTGCTGCGCCTGGCCTGGCTCAACAGCGTGCACCAGAGCGGCCAGAAGAACCTGATCGACATCGCGATCGTGACGCGCGCCGATGCGCTCGGCGATCGCGCCAAGCCCTTCGGCTATCGCAAGATCGACGAGCTGCCCTTCGATTTCGTGCGGCGCCGGCTGTCGGTGGTGGTGGGCGATGCGCATGGCGCGCACCTGCTGATCTGCAAGGGCGCGGTCGACGAGATGCTGGCGGTGTCGACACGCTTCCAGGACGAGCACGGCCTGCCGCAGCCGCTCGACGCCGCCACCCGCGAGCGCCTGGTCGCGCAGGCCAATGCCTACAGCGAGGACGGCTTTCGCGTGCTGCTGATCGCCACCCGCACGATCGCCGCGGCCGAGGCGCGCGAGCAATACCGCGGCAGCGACGAGCACGACCTGGTGGTACGCGGCTTCCTGACCTTCCTCGATCCGCCCAAGGATTCGGCCGCGCCGGCGCTGGCCGCGCTGCGCGAGAACGGCGTGGCCGTGAAGGTGCTCACCGGCGACCATCCCACCGTCACGCTGAAGGTCTGCCGCCAGGTCGGGCTGGCGACCGGCGTGCCGCTGCTGGGCGCGCAGATCGACGCGCTCGACGACGCGGCGCTGGCCGAGGCGGTGGAGCGCACCACCGTGTTCGCCAAGCTCACGCCGATGCAGAAGTCGCGCATCGTCACCACGCTGCAGGCCAACGGCCACACGGTCGGCTTCCTCGGCGACGGCATCAACGATGCTCCCGCGCTGCGCGACGCCGACGTGGGCATCTCGGTGGACAGCGGCGCCGACATCGCCAAGGAAACCGCCGACATCATCCTGCTCGAGAAGAGCCTGATGGTGCTGGAGGCCGGCGTCGTGAAGGGCCGCGAGACCTTCGGCAATATCCTCAAGTACCTGAACATGACGGCCAGCTCGAACTTCGGCAACGTGTTCTCGGTGCTGATCGCGAGCGCCTTCCTGCCCTGGGAGCCGATGCTGGCCACCCAGCTGCTGGTGCTGAACCTGATCTACGACACCTCGCAACTGCTGCTGCCCTGGGACCGCATGGACCCGGAGTTCCTGAAGAAGCCGCGCAAGTGGGAAGCCGGCAACATCGGCCGCTTCATGCTGTGGATCGGGCCCACCTCGTCGGTGTTCGACGTCAGCACCTACCTGCTGATGTGGTTCGTGTTCGGCGCGGGCGCGCTGTATCACGCGCAAGGCGGCGCCGCCGGCCAGGTGGTGATGAACTCGGGCTGGTTCATCGAGAGCCTGGTCTCGCAGACGCTGGTGGTGCACCTGCTGCGCACCCGCCGGATCCCGTTCCTGCAGAGCACGGCCGCGCTGCCGGTGCTGCTCTCGACCGTCACCGCGATCGCGCTGGGCTGCTGGCTGCCGTTCTCGCCGTTCGCGAACGCGCTGGGCTTCGTGCGGCTGCCCGGCAGCTACTGGCTGTGGCTCGCGGCCACCATGCTCGGGTATATCGTGCTGGCGCAGACCGTCAAGACGATCTACGTGCGGCGCTATCGCGAGTGGTTCTGAGCGCGACGCGCCCGGCGGCCCGCTTCAGGGCTGCGCTTGCGGATGGCGTTCGCGCCATGCCGCGAGCGCGGCCTTGTACTCCTCGAGCGCGGTGTCGTAGAGATCGAACACGCAGGGCGAGCAGCCGGATTGGCAGCAATCCTCGAGCTCGGGCGGCACGGGCGCCTCGGGGCGCGGATCGTCGGCGGGCTCGGTGGCGGAACAGGACGGGGGGATTGGCGACTTCGACACGGCGGCTGGGCTGGCTGGGAATCGTAACGAGCCGCCAGTATAGGCCGATCGCCCCGGGGCCGTGCCCGGCCCCGAGGCTTCATCAGCGGCAACCGCCCTGCTTCGCCGCCTCGTCCTGCGGTTCCACCACCCGGCGCGGATCGAGATCGAGATTCGTCATCAGGCTCTTGACGGTGCGGATCACCTGCCCTGGCGTGATCAGGCGCGAGCATTCGAACTGGCGATCCGTGCCGGCATGGCGCGGACACCAGGCGAAGTCGCGATGGTCGAACTCCACCGAGGTATCGTTCCAGCAGCTATTGCAGACGTGGTAGTTGATCACGCGCCACGGCGTCTCGAACTCGTTGAGCGGATGCGTGAAGCCGCTGATCATCACCACCGGCTTGCCCAGCGCCCAGGCCAGCCACGACAGCCCGCTCGACAGCCCGATGAAGAAATCGGCATGCAGCAGCAGGCTGGCGCGCTGCTGCAGCGGCAGGTCGCCGGTGAAATCCTCGCTGCCGTAGGGGATCAGGTTCCACATCAGCTTCTCGCCGTGCGCCGGCTGCTTGTCGATGCAGAGCACGCGGTAGCCGCTCGCCTTCAGGAACTTCACCAGCTCGTACCAGCCGGTCGGGTGGTTCCAGTACTTGCATTGCGAGGAGGACTGCGCGGCGATCACCACGTAGGGCTCGGCGATCAGGCGCGTGGTGTCGCGCACGGCGATGCGCGGCCGGCGCTCGACGGCCATCAGCCCGAGCAGGTAGGGAATGGTCTTCTGCAGGCCGCTGACGCGGAAGTCGGTCGGCTGGTGGGTGCGGTCGTCGCAGGGGAAGAAGATGCCGAGGTAGTAGCTCGCGTAGGCGCCGGCCAGCGCCTTCGCTTCCTCGTCGGGACGCACGTAGTCGAGCTCCGGATAGGCGTCCTCGAACAGCGACCAGAGCGCCTCGCCCATCGAGACCGACACACGGCAGTCGTGCACGCGGCGGAATTCGTCGACGTAGGGGAACCAGGCCAGGATGTCGCCGAGCGTGCCTACCGGCAGGCGCATGTAGACGCGCTGGCCGCAAGCGTCGTAGTCATGCTCGAACACCAGTTCCTCGTCGCGCAGCACCTCGATGCGAAAGCGCACGAAATATTTCTTCGTGCTGCTGACCACCCCGTCGTCCACCAGCTCGTCGAACAGCACCACGTCGGCGTCCAGGTCCAGCAGGCGCACCCGCCACGGCCCGGCCGGCACCTGCACGCGGCAGCCGTAGTTGAAGTCGTAGCGGATCCCGTGCGGCCCTTCGAGCACCGGCGCGCCCGGATCGACGATCGCCGCCGGGCCGCCCTCGAATACCGGCTCGGGCGGCGCATCGGCGGTGCCGGCCGGGCCGCGCGCCTCGACCGGCGTCGCCGCGGGGCCGACCGGCAC